>JBGPGZ010000323.1:0-5295 GCA_041484175.1 Cyclobacteriaceae bacterium
GACACCTTCCAGGGTAGCATTTCTGACAAGATAATTCCCCTGGGCAAGCCGTTGAACATCATCAAACACCAGGGACGATGGCAGTGTACTTTTTTCCAAAAGGGCACTGACCTGATCAACAGTTACGATCATCTTCTTCCCGTTCCTGATGAAAATGATCAGTCCATCGATTGCGCCAATATCGTCGTACTGGGGACTCATCAAAATCCTGCCGGTCAGGGAAATCAATCCCCATTTCATGCGGTCCTTCACGGCGACAAAATTGCGCGCGAGCAATTTCCCGTCTTCGTAACAGGCGCCGGGTAAAACAAAACCGGATTTGTGCACCAGCTGGATGCAATTGCCTTTCTTGATCTTGAGAAATCCGGAACCGAGATCCACCGCCTCGGTTACAGGGCCTTTCACAATCCAACGGCCGCTGCGGCTAATGATCCCGCCGGCCACGGTTAGAAAATCGGCTTTCAAATTTCCGCACAGGTATTCCGCAGGGAGGTTGTCAAACTGCGGGCCAATCGTTTCATTCCCGCGCTGGTCGATAAATCCAAATTTACCATTGCGCAGAACCGGGACCCAATAAACCTGTTCAGCCTGTTGCACTTGCTTTAATGAGTCGGTGAGCGTGATGAACACCTCCGGTGCGTCTTCCTCCTTTAACAAGTGATAAAGAATGGCCTCCGCCCGGGATCTGAACGATGCTGATGGATACTCGGTTAAAAAGGCCATGAAAGAAGAGGGTCGTCCGGAAGCAGTCGTGATCTCGAAGATATTTTTTTCGGCTACGTTCCGGTAAGGGCTTAAGGGATAGGTTCGATAAAATGCTTCAAAGCCCTGCAGCGTACCGTCGCGGGTCTTGTTTTCGAACAATAATTTTTCGTACCGTTGTCGTGCCGCCCCGGTGCGGGCGGAGGCCGGGTATTTCGTGAGGTAGTCGAGAAAGCTTTGGTAGGTATTTACTTTGAGTGCATCGACAAAGGCGACCTCATTGCGCAGTTCAACGGCCACCGGGTGCTCCCGCGCATCCACAAATCTGGTCAAAAAGTCCTGATATGATTTCTCGGTGTTGATCTGTTTTGCCTGTTCAAATGCCACGCTGTCGATCTTTCTTCGCTGCCCGGTCAAAATCGCACTGTCCAGCGGAAAGCGCTTAAGGCGGTCTTTTTCCCTGGGTGAGATGGCCGAATAATCCCGCATCGCGCGATTGGCGTACCGGTATGCAGAATCGATATTGTGTGATGGGTTCTCATTAAAGAAATAGAACTCAGAGAAAATAAGTTTGGCCTCCGGGTTAAGCGTGTCTTTAAGCAACGATTTGCGCAGGGATTCCTCGGCACTCTTCCATTTTCCCTTTTGCATACGGTTCAGGGCCTGGCGAACAGGACTCAGTTGAGCGGTTCCTTCGAAGCAAATGGCCAACAAAACTACAATCCCCCCGATTTTCAGCATGCCCGAACATTGAAATTGAAAATTCCGGGTCAATTTCAATAAAAATGTATAAATGGGGAAATCAAACGGGCAGCGGTAATGAAAAAGGTTGCGGAGAGCTGCCCGAAACCAAGACTTAGGAAGTTCTCAACCTTGATTCGATTGGCCTCTTCAGACCAATCAATAGGATGATTGGAACGATGAAATATTCATTGCCCATTATCCAGCTACCAATTTTTCCAAAGTAGTCCGTCCCTTCCGTTAAAGAAAATGATCCGTATTCAAAAAAGGTATTGACCAACCCGGCTTGTGCCGCCACAAAAGCCAGCGTTGATTTATTCAAACCTGTAAAGCAATATCCCATAACCAACCCCTGCCGGATCGGCAGTATTGGCGCTCTGGAACGCCATATATTTTCCGTCGGCGGAGATAACCGGGTTGGAAGCCTTACCTCCATCGTAATCATTAAAATTTGTCAGGCGAACAAAATCCTTGCCTGTCCCATCGAGTTTTAATTTCCAAATGTCAATGTTACCACTTCCCATTGGCCCACCCAGCCATTCGCATTGCCGGTCCGATTCGACACACGTATATTGACCATCGGGAAAAACGCCTTCCACCTCTTGATAAGCAGGGTAGTTTGACATGTTGGTCACCTTGTATGTTTTGAGATCGATGCTCATCGCCGAAGCGCGCGAGGCGGGTTCATAGCAGGTGAACGTTAATCTGGTATTGTTGTGATAGAAATCCTGCGCTTCAAGCACACAACTCCTGTCGTTGCTTTCATAGATTACCCGCTTATTGGTGAGTTTAGGAATGTCACCACTGGCATCAATATCAAACACGATGAGTTGAGAAGAACCTTCCCTGAGCGAGGGTTCCTGTTCATGAGTCAGGGTAAAGGCAATGGTCAATTCATTTTTGGAAACAGCTGCTCCTTCATTGAGTTTATGATTGAGTTTAATCGGTTTGGATCCTTTTTCCTTGTGGAGATACCAAAGTTCATTGTCCCTGGCCCTGCTTAGGCTAATGTTTTCAAAATGATCCGGTCCTATTAACAAGTAATCGCCATTGGCAAGGTGCATCACCCTTAGAAATACGGCTCCCGGTATATTGCAGGTAAGACATCTTATCGTGCGGGATTCGAGGTCGATCACCATAGCATCACCAAAGCTTTTGGCCATAAAGGCAATCTGCTTATTATCGGGGGAGAAGTCAGCCCTTTCCCCGAAGTGCGTAAGAACCTCTATGTTCGAAGGCAGGTTCCTGAGGGGGCTTCCTTGCTTTCTGACATGTTGAACAAAAAGAAAAGAAACCAAAAGAGCGAGCAATATTTTCATGGCAATTATGAATTTGAAATTCCGATAAATTAAAGAAGCAGGAAAACTCCCTTCTAATTTACAAACGATTGGCGATCACCGGTGGCCCGATGTGTCCACCAGGTAGAGTACTGCATCTCCGCTGAACGGCGCAGTAAACGACATGGAGGATGACCCGGCAGCAACGGGACTTTGAGAGATAGTCTTTCCGGTCGCTGGGTTAAACCATTCGACCGTGAGCTTACCAGAGTCAGGCATCGCTGAAAGATCCATTGTGAATTGGCCACCGGAGGGTGCATATGTCAAATATTCGGCACCGGATTTGGAAGTTTGGGCCAGACAGTATCCGGTCGAACTAAGTGCGCCCCGCGGAGTAACGTTAGCAAGATTCAACTTGCGGGAATATCTAAGAATGTACCCAAGGTTGTCCCGGAAGTTGTCCCATCGGGCGTCCGGCGCACGGCTGATCCCATGGATCGGAGTGGTACACATGTTCCTGTGCTCGCGGGGGTAAAAGACCACATAAGGGTCCATGAATGCAACCTGGTTGCCGGTTGCAAAATTTTCCCATGCATAGTTCCGGTTCTTCTCAGGCGTATCGTTCCACATCCCGAAGTAGCTGTGGTCGCTGTCATTGACGTTGACCTTGCAAGGGGGCTTGCCTGTTCCGCAAGACCTGGCAGGAGAAAGCCAGGCCACCGGCGCGACCCAGTCTGCATCAGAGTTGTAGAGAACAAGATCGGTCTTGTCGGTGTCCATCGAAACTTCTCCGTATCCAATGGGGTGTTGATAGGGTTTTCCTTTCTCGTAAGCTCTGATCAATGAAATCAGGTGGTCGTTCCACCAGAGGGAATGTTCCGGGGCCTCCTGGGAAACAATCCAGAGTACGTTCGGTAAATCGTTTAATGCGTCAATGGTCTTTTGAACGTAAGCATCCTGGAAAGTGGTAATGTGGTTTGGTGACGTCATGGTGACGGAAGCGACCGATACCTCGGGTGATGTGCCGCCGTAGCCATCATCCACGCCATTGACATTGTTACCCCCGGAGAAAGGGTAGCCGTCGGTTGGAGACCGAAAACGCAACAACCATTCCCCCGAGAATAAATATACTCCTGTATAAATTCCGGCATTGCCCAGTGCCTGCACACGTGCGCGTAACCGATCATAATAATGCTTGTTGAATTTCGTCAGATCGAATTTCAGGCCGCCGTCAGTTGCGATCCCGGGACCGGTCCTCATCCACGGCAACGGGCTTACGGTGAAATCCGGCGGGGATGTCGCCGTGACCGGCAGACCGTGGAATTTCGGTAGTTCGGTAGTCCAGATTAAAGTAAAGTTGTGTCCATGCGCCTTGAGGAAACTGACGAAGTTACCGAAGTCCAACGGCTGGATAATACCCTCGGTGCCCCAATCCTGCAGCGTGTTCCATGTATGTGATCCACAAAGGACAATCGGCTTGCCGCTGGCGTCCTCAAAGTAGTTGGGATTGGTGGATTGTCTGAGGGGTCCGCTGATGGGAGGTTCAATCGAGTTGCCGCTGCCAATCAAAAAGCTAACGAATAATGACAACGAGCCTATGCGCAAATTATTTTTTAACATATCCGTCAAAGTGAAGGTTGATCGATTGAAAGAACAACACAAAGGATAAGAAATACCCGTTTAAAGAGAAGAACTGTCTTGATTTTGTGGCAGGTCCACTTCCCGTTCGGACTGCGAAATTAATCATCTTTTTTTATGATTTCTTTCCATGCTTAGCTTTGTTCTATTAAATTCATTCGAGTTTAACCCGGATTTCAGTTCCAATTACTTTGTTGACCGAGTGTACCTTTTGACGTGTTAGCTGATTTAAAGTCAAATTATGCAAATCATTCTGGTTGAAGACGAGGAGAGTGTCTCGAGGTTCATCAAAAAGGGCTTTGAGGGTGAAGGTTATCATATTGACATTGCTTACGACAGCGTAATCGCAAAGAGTCTATTTCTGAAGAAAGCCTATCAACTGGCCATTTTAGATATCAACCTTCCAGGCATGAACGGCTACGAGCTATGTCAATTCTTAAAGAGTCAAAATCCACATCTACCGGTTATTTTCCTGACCGCATTGGATAGCATTGATGACAAGGTCGTAGGTTTTGAATCGGGAGCCGATGATTACCTTGTCAAGCCGTTTGAGTTCAAAGAGTTGTTACTCCGGGTGAAGGCGCTCATTAGACGGTCAGGTCAGCAAGTCACTGCCAACCGAAAGATTGTCGTTGCGGACCTGGAAATGGAAACCAACGGTAAAGTGGTAACCCGTGCCGGGAAGCGAATAGAGCTTACTGCCAGGGAGTTTTCATTGCTTGAATACCTCATGATCAATAAAGGCAGGGTAGTGAGCCGTATCGACATCGCTGAAAAGGTCTGGGATTTGGATTTTGATACGTCGACCAATGTCATTGATGTCTATATCAACTACCTTAGAAATAAGATCGATAAAGGCTTTAGTCAGAAATTACTTCACACGGTTGTTGGTATGGGGTATACCATTAAGGAAAAATAGCTATGCTGATTCGTCATA
>JBGPGZ010000324.1:0-5294 GCA_041484175.1 Cyclobacteriaceae bacterium
CAATTCAAAATATGGAGTGAATACGGTCTCCGTGAGCATTGTTGCGAATAAGCAATCACTCATTTTTCTTGCCCATGAATTTGGACACATTAGCTATCAGGTGCCTCATCTGAAAGCTTATGTTAAGTTCTACTTAAAGTATTACCAAAATAACGAATATGATTCAGGCGAAAAAGGCCATGATCAAAAAGACCCCAGCGGTCAGAATGCCCGGGCGTATGCAGACAGATTCCGCCCTCAGTTTTTGAATTTTTTGAAAAACAATAAAGTCGAAATCCCCATTGGGATATAACTGAACTCTGAAGTTTAAAGCAGGACATCAGAATCCAGCATCGATTCATAGAATATTTCCAGATGGTCTATCCGTGGATGTTTTGAGTTCACTAGAAAAATCCTACATTAAGTGGACCAGAATTCAATGGAAACCAAAACCAAGGTTGGGATCATTGGTGCGGGCCCGGCAGGCCTTACACTTGCCTTGTTATTACAAAGAGCAGGCATTGATTGCCTCGTTTTGGAATCCCGAACCCGCGAATATGTCGAAAGCCGCGTGCGGGCCGGATTGTTAGAACAAAACACCGTTGATTTATTCAAGGAGTTGGGTGCCGGCGCGCGGATGATGGAAGAGGGACTGACTCACCACGGCGTATATCTCAGTTTTGAAGGAGAAAGGATCAGGGTTCCGTTTGATGAATTGACCGGCGGAAGATGCATTACGATTTATGGACAACAGGAAGTATTGAAAGACCTTTTGGCCCTCAGTTTGGAAAGAGGTATTCCGGTCAGTTTCGAAACAAAAGTAACATTGATAAGAGGCATCCATACGCCGAAACCCAGCATACAGTATCAGCATAACGGGACCGAAAACATATTGGAATGTGATTTCATCGCAGGATGTGACGGTTTTCACGGGATGAGCAAGAAAGCGCTTCCGAAGGAGGCTTATAAAGAATATCAGATTGACTATCCTTTTAGCTGGTTAGGTATACTTGCGAATGTTGCGCCGTCTACAGAGGAATTGATTTATGCTTATCACCAAAAAGGATTTGCATTGCATAGCCTGCGATCGGAAAAAGTAAGCAGGCTGTATTTGCAGATTGACAATAACGATAAATTGGATAATTGGAACGATGAAAAAATATGGGACGAACTTTCCGTCCGGCTGGGTACCAAGGGGTGGTCGTTAAAAAGAGGGCCTATTTTTGAAAAAGCCATCACGCCCATGCGTAGCTTCATGATCGATCATTTACAATATGGAAAACTGTTTTTAGCAGGTGATGCTGCGCATATTGTTCCGCCAACAGGAGGGAAGGGGCTCAATCTGGCTGTTGCCGATATCCGCTGGTTATCGAGCGCCTTAATCGAATGGTATCAGAATAAGAAAGATCATTTACTAAAGGAATATTCATCCAATGCATTGCGGAGGGTCTGGCGTGCGCAGGATTTCAGCAATTTCATGACGTATCTTTTTCATAAACAGGCGCCCTATGGATCCTTTGAGTATCAACTGCAAAAAGCAAAGTTTGATTATATCCGAACATCCAGGGCTTACGCAACAACCATCGCAGAGAATTATGTTGGGTTGAAGGATATTTGAGATGAGGACTAGAGAACATAATCAATTTGACCAAAGTAGAAGGTGATTTCTGAGATCATGTAGCACAGATCAGACGCGTGCGTGCGGCGCGAAAGATAAATGAGAAGGAACCTGGAAGTTTGTAGCCGCGCCTCTTGGAGTTTGCGAAGAAACAGGTCGCTGCATGCAACGACCTGTTTTCGCAAAAGTAATATGGCTGCCCCGACCTGTCGGGGCATTTCAAATCGCTCAGTAGTCTGGGGCCGCCGACCAGGCGAGCCCCAGACTACCGAGCCCCCAAACCGCGCCACTGCGCATGTTATAGGAAGCAGATCAGAACTTTTGGCGCGGAAACGCAGACACGTAATTAAGCAGGAAGAATCCTTTATATTAATATTGTCAAGATGAAGGGAAAGTACCGCTATACCATATTGGGTTTGCTGTTTCTGGCGACAGCGATCAACTACATCGATCGCCAAATAATCGGTTTGCTAAAACCTACCTTGGAAAAGGAATTTAGCTGGTCCGAACAGGATTACGCCAATATCGTTTTTTGGTTTCAGCTGATGTACGCGGCAGGTTACATGCTCGCGGGAAGATTTGTCGATCGCGTTGGTGCAAAGCTCGGTTATGGTGTGGCCGTCCTTCTTTGGAGCATTGCCGCAATGGCGCATGCATTCGTTCGATCAACGTTTGGTTTTAATATCGTAAGAGGTGCCCTGGGCTTTTCCGAAGGGGGAAACTTCCCGGCCGCAATGAAATCCATTGCCGAATGGTTTCCTGCAAAGGAGCGCTCCCTTGCGAGCGGGATCATGATCAGCGGCACGACCGTCGGGCCTATCCTTGCGCCGGGGATTGTACTTTGGTTAGCAGATCGCTTTGGATGGCAGATCAGTTTCATTGTTACCGGGGCACTGGGTTTAGCGTGGTTGATCGCGTGGTCGATGGTTTATAGCAAACCTGAACAACACAAGGGGGTTGATGTGCAAGAACTAGCTTATATCAATACCGGGAGCACACAAGAAAAGGAGGGCAAGGTGCCCCTGAAAGTATTGTTGTCCAGGAAAGCAACGTGGGGTTTCTTCCTGGCGACTTTTCTTACCGATCCGGTCTGGTGGTTTTACCTGTTTTGGCTGCCCTCCTTTTTAACCAATAAAGGCATGTTGAAAACAGAGATAGCATTTCCACTGACTATCGTTTACGCGGTAACGGCTGTTCTTTCAATAGCCGGGGGGTGGTTATCCTCTTTTTTTATTAAACAGGGTTGGAGTGTAAACCGAAGCAGGAAAATAACGATGCTTATTTGCGTTGGACTGGCTTTGCCGGTTGTGCTTATTCGATTCAGCGATCATATATGGTTGAGTGTAATGATCATCGCGGTGGCTGCTGCTGCGCAAACCGTATGGAAGGGCGTTTTGCTTACGACGGTTGCCGACCAATTTCCAAAAAAAGCCGTAAGTTCGGTTACGGGTATTGGAGGCCTGGGCGGAGCGATCGGAGGGATGCTTGCCGCGCAGGGTGTTGGTATGTTGCTGGATGCTTATAAAATGAACAATAATATCAACGGCGGCTATAACCTGATCTTTATTTTATGCGGATTGGCATACCTGATTGCGATTGGTTTGTTTCATGGATTGTCGCCGCGATTGAAAACAGCGGAGGTCGGATAATAATTGGATACAATGGATAATAACAAAGAAGGCATGAGAACATCAACTTGCCGTGTTGATTTGCGAATTGTGATTTGCGAGTTGCGAATTGCGAGGTCAATGGGGCAAGTATCAATACAACGTTAAAAATGCCCAAACTACAACCACCGTTTCGCGCCGACCAGGTTGGCAGTTTGTTGCGGACCAAGGAAGTGCGCGAGAACCGGCTGCGATGGAAAAATGGGAAGCTCGATGCCGCAAACTTACGCGCCATTGAAGATAAAGCGATCGCCGAAACCGTTCGAAAAGTTGAATCGATCGGGATGAAGTCGATTACAGACGGTGAATTTCGAAGGGATTTTTTTCATTTGGATTTCCTAAGGGAACTATCAGGAGTCACCGTTTCTGGCGGTATAGAGGCGAACCCCCATGCAAAAGCTGCTGACGACGGGTTTACCCCTCCCAAATTAAGTGTAACCGGTAAACTGCGGCACGTAAAAAATATCCAGGTCGATGACTTTAAGTATCTTCAATCGGTGGTGACGCAAACGCCGAAAGTTTGCATTCCATCACCCACCATGGTCCATTTCCGGGGAGGACGAAAATCCATTGACATCCATGCCTACCCCGACCTGGATCAGTTCTTTGCCGATTTGGTTTCCTGCTACAAAGCAGAGATGGGTGCTTTGTATAGTGCGGGCTGTCGCTATATTCAATTGGATGACACCAACCTGGCTTATTTGTGCGATATCAAAATGAGGGCAGGTGCCGTGGAACGGGGCGACGATCCCGATGAATTGCCAAAAACGTATGCCGCCCTGATCAATCGCGTAATTGATGATCGACCTAATGACCTCACGGTCGCCATCCATCTTTGTCGCGGGAATTATCGCAGCACCTGGTTTGCAGAAGGAGGTTATGAACCGGTCGCGGAGATCTTATTCAGTCGCATCAACGTGGATGCCTATTTTCTGGAATACGACGATGAGCGTTCCGGAGATTTTGCACCGCTGCGTTTTGTTCCGAAGAATAAGATCGTTGTGCTGGGGATAATTTCATCTAAAACGCCACAGCTGGAAAAAATAAATGATCTTACAAGGCGGGTTGATGAAGCTGCCAAATACGTTCTGTTGGAAAATATGTGCGTAAGTCCCCAATGCGGTTTCAGCAGTACGCATCATGGCAACAATTTGACGGAAGATGATCAGTGGAGAAAATTGGAACTGGTGGTGAACACTGCCAGGACAGTGTGGGGCGAAAGTTAAAAACAACATCAATGCAGTTTTTCCGACAACATGGAATCGTTTTGCACTACCAATGGATCGATCATAAGAAGCCCAGGACTTTTATTTTTATCAATTCGCTGGGCACTGATTTTCGTATCTGGGAGGGTGTTGTTGAGGCATTGCAAAAGCATGGAAATATTTTATTGTTTGATAAGCGTGGCCATGGCTTATCCGACACCGCAGAACGTACGAACGGATTGGAAGACTATATGGAAGATGCGGTGACATTGCTGCAACATTTCTCCATCAATAAATGCACGGTTATTGGCGTATCCGTGGGTGGTATGATTGCTCAATTGCTCGCCTTTCACCACCCGGAAATAGTTGATAGATTGATTCTCTGTGATACACAAAGCAAAATTGGCGACGACACTTTCTGGAACAACCGCATTCAACAAATTGAATCCAACGGGTTGGGGGGGATTGCCAGCGGCGTGATGCAAAGGTGGTTTTCGGAGACCTTTCGAAAGGAATTTCCGGAAAAGGTTGCCGGATATCAAAATATGCTGGAACGGTGTTCGGTCAGGGGATATATTCAGACGTGTGAAGCTATACGCGATGCCGATTTGGCTTCGAAGTCAAGAGAAATTAAAGCCTCAACGCTGTGCGTGGTGGGTTCAGAAGACCGGTCCACGCCCCCGGCCGAGGTTGAACGCTTATCAAAATTGATAGCTGGTTCAAGATTTAAGGAAATAAAAGGTTCAGGCCATTTACCTTGTGTTGATAATGCCGGGGAATTAAGTACTCTCATCATCGATTTCCTAAATAAATAAGCTTATGAGC
>JBGPGZ010000325.1:0-5288 GCA_041484175.1 Cyclobacteriaceae bacterium
CATTTACGGCTTCTTGATTTCTTAAATCAAGTTCAGTGGATGTCCGCAACACAAGATTGCGATAGCCTTCAGACTCAAGTTTTCTTACTATTGAAGAACCGACCATTCCCCGATGACCGGCCACGTATATTTTTGATGATTTCTCCATTATTCGTGATACTGGAAAATCTTATGGCCTCCTTCTTTCAAGTAATCGTCTCGTTTGAATAACTGGAGATCACTTTGAACCATATCATCAACCAAACTATCTAAATCATATTTTAATTCCCATTTCAATTCGCGCTTTGCTTTCGTGGGATCCCCAATCAACAATTCTACTTCTGTGGGGCGGAAATACTTGGGGTCAATTTTCAAAACAGTATCTCCCTCCGTCACCTTTACCCACTTATTTAAGAGTTTAGAGACATATCCTATTTCATCTATTCCTTTCCCCCTAAATTCAATGAATATGCCCAGGCGTTGAAATGCCTTCACCACAAATTCTCTTACGGTGGTTGTTACCCCCGTTGCAATTACAAAATCATCAGCCTGATGGTGCTGAAGCATCAGCCACATGGCTTGCACGTAATCTTTGGCATGGCCCCAGTCTCTTTTTGCATCGATGTTGCCCATAAATACTACTTGCTGCAGTCCCAAAGCTATTCTGCATGCAGCTCGTGTTATTTTGCGCGTTACAAACGTTTCTCCCCGGAGCGGCGATTCATGATTGAATAAAATTCCATTGGAGGCAAATAAATGGTAGGCCTCCCGGTAGTTGACCGTCATCCAATAACCGTACAATTTAGCTACCGCGTATGGAGATCGGGGATAAAACGGTGTTTTTTCACTTTGCGGAACTTCCTGAACAAGACCGTAAAGTTCGGAGGTTGAGGCCTGGTAAAATCTGGTTTTCTTTTCTAATCCAAGTATGCGGATAGCCTCCAACAATCTTAGCGTGCCCAATCCGTCGACATTGGCAGTATATTCAGGTGTATCAAAACTGACCTTCACATGAGACATCGCCCCGAGATTATAAATTTCGTCGGGTTGAATTTCCTGAACGATTCTTATCAAATTTCCAGCATCCGACAAATCCCCATAATGAAGTTTAAGCTTCAAATTCTTTTCGTGCGGATCTTGATAGAGGTGATCAATTCGATCGGTATTGAAGAGGGAACTTCTTCTCTTGATGCCGTGAACTTCGTATCCTTTCGAAATTAGCAATTCAGCCAAATACGCCCCATCTTGACCGGTGATTCCTGTTATGAGGGCTTTTTTCATCTGGAAAAATTAAAAATGGATTGCAAAAATAGTTCTTCTGCAAGAATCATTGAAGCAAAAGTCTCTTTTTGTTGAATATTTCCCATCAAACGTAGGTCACTCTAATAGTTCAAAAGGGTGATATTCGATAAATTTGCAAGCTCATCAAATTCGGAAGAAACCTTTGGACCCATTGGAGAATCTGGGTTTTGACTAAAATTACCTGATTGACATGGAAGAATCAACAAACTCTTTACTCGATTTTCTAAACGCTGAAAAAAGTCAGATTTCCATCACTGACTTTATGATTCACATTGTATTGGCTGCCGCATTATCAGTGCTGCTTGGTTTGATCTATACGCGCTATGGTAATTCGTTATCCAACCGAAAGGCCCTGGCGGGAACGATCGTATTGATTAGCATAACCACGATGATTATTATTTCGATTGTAAAATCATCCCTCGCGCTTTCGTTGGGTTTGGTTGGCGCCCTTTCTATCGTGAGATTTCGTACCGCCATTAAAGACCCGGAAGAGTTGTCCTATTTCTTCATTGCCATAGCTATAGGCCTGGGAATGGGGGCGGGGCAAGCATTGATTACAATCTGTGGATCCCTGTTCATCTTCGTATTTATTTTTCTCCGAAGGATTTCAAAGAGCAAGGACGTAATCCAGAATTTGTCGCTCACGGTCTTGCAGCCAAAAGATTTTGACTATGAGAAACTCGTCAAGACCTTAGGGGAATACTGTTCCCAGTTAGAACTCCGCAGACTCGATGAAAACGAAGAATCCGTCGAAATTTCCTTTTTTGTCCGTTTTAAGAGTTTCGAAAGACTGTTGGAATCAAAGAAGGCCATTCAAAAAATTGACAGTAGAATTCAATTTAGTTATTTGGAAAATATTTAGCCCATGAAAATCCGGCTTGACCATTCACGGGAGAATCTTTTTTATGGCTACATAGAAAAAATAGGCGGTGGCATTCAGCACAGCCGCATTTATGTTGCTTTGCAAACCGGCGCGAAAGAATTGGGTATTCGTATCCCAAAGCGAATCTACTCAACCCTGCTCATCGCTGTCGCTATCCTGATCGTCGTTCTTTCACTACGGACCACCATTCAAAATCACATCATCGGGTCTTCAAAAAGGGGAGCTGCAGAAAAGAGTGAAAGGGAGAATGCCCAACTCCCTGGCAAGTCAGTTGAGCCTGTTGATTTTCTTGAATTGCTTAATTCCGATGAATATCCCCTATACTACCTCAGTTTGCGATATGACATAAGCCCTAACTTAACGGACGAAACAAGACTCAAGTTAAAGGAAATGGGGAGTCAAAAATTCTCTGAATTAGGAGTGGCCGGTTCATATGTCGCCGTGATCGAAAATAAACGCGTCATCAGGGAAGACCTGAATAATTCCGGCGTAGCAAAACTTAAATTTAATCGTGTCGAGTTGAAGAGCGCTGGAATGTCCTTTGGGGATAACAGTGAAATCCTTTTACGTGGACACAGTTTGTCTCCAAATCGGAGAGGAATTAATGTTGTTGCGCAAAGAAAGGATGGATTTTTGGATCGATTTAGTTTTGACTTTTATCTGTCCTCCAATCCGACATCCGCCGTATTTCCAAAGATCCCGCCACTGAACGACTTAGCTGCTTTTCAAATTGTAATCGAAGAGAGTCAGTTTAATAAACTCCGCAGGAAAAGAGAAGAAGCTTTAAAGGTCGGAATCCTAATCAATTCGGATTATGATTTTGTGCCTGCTAGGATAAAATACAGCGACAGCATCTATGATGCTAAAATAAGACTAAAAGGTGACTGGGTCGATCACTTGACAGCTGAAAGGAAGTGGTCCTATCGAATCGAATTGACGGGAGAACATACACTTTTTGGAATGGCTAAATTTAACATCCAGCATCCTGCAACGAGAAATTACATAGCGGAATGGATTTTTCACAAGGCTCTCAAAAAAGAAGATATTATCGGTTTGCGATATTCGTTTATCAATGCGGAGCTTAAAATTGTGGGAGACTCTTATGATTCGCTGTTCGATCTTGGCACCTATGCCATGGAGGAATCATTTGACAAATTCTTGATTGAAAATAATAATCGAAGGGAGGGGGTAATCGTAAGGATTAATGAGAATTTGATGTGGGAGGGTACTGTCCAGGCAAGAAATGCCGGCCTGGCTGCCGGCATGGGCGAGTACCAGCTGTCGGACTATGAAAACATTACCGTCCTTCCTTTTTCACAAAAGAAAGTGCTAAGCGATACCGCACTAAACCAGATGTTTACGGTGGCCAGAAATTTGTGTTATGATTTTGTCAAAGAAAAAGTGAGCATTGCTGACGTCTTTGATGTTGAGCGACTGGCTAAATATAACGCCATCTCCTGTCTTCTCGGGGCCAACCACGGCTTATCATGGCACAATCAACGACTTTACTATAATCCTGTCAGCGCGAGATTCGAGCCCATAGGTTTTGATGGAATGGCCGGAGAACCAATTACGTCGATCCGTTTTTATTACAAGTCCTCCAATGATATCGCATACTTGCGGGCCTTCGCGCAAGCCCTGGAACAGGTGTCAAAAAAGGAATATGTAGATAGCCTGTTTTCGTCCCTCAAGGAAATGGATCAGAATCTTGAATTGTTGAATCAGGAATTTCCGAATTTTGCATTCGACAAGGACTTGTTCTATAAAAATCAATCAGTCATTGCCAATGAGTTGAATCCTTCAACCGCCTTTCATGCATTCTTATTGGATATTTCTGACAAGAACTTGTCCCTGCAACTGAGAAGCATAGCACCATTTCCTGTGGAAATTCTGAACATTAGTTATAAGGGGCACCGCATTCTTGCCAAGACACCCCGTTTGTATATTCTCCAACCGGAGAAAGAACAAGTCATCGATTTTGACCTCCCCGAGTTTTATAAGAATCTTTTCGTAAGCAAGAAATCCAAAAAAACAATATTCTCCCGCATTGAGGACATCGAAAACATTGTAGTGACTTACCGCACGTATGGCACTTCCGTTCTCAGAACGCAACACATCATTCCATGGAAAGAAAGGGAAATAGACTTCTATAAAAGCAAAGTACTCTCTTTAAAAAGGGAGACCGTAAGGGATTTTGATTTTCTAAAGATCGATGAGAATAAAAAGACGATTACTTTTAAGTCAGGTGAAAGGACGATTGATCACGATTTGGTCATTCCAAAAGACTATGCTGTCATAGCCGGTGAAGGGCTGTCATTGGATCTTGTTTCCGACGCCAAGATTATTTCCTATTCACCATTCTTTTTTAAGGGTTCCATCGATAACCCCATTCATATCTTTTCTTCTGATGGGACTGGGCAAGGAATATTGGTTATCGGATCAAAAACAAGGTCTGAATTACTGCATGTGAATTTTACAAACTTAAGCAATCCGAGACAGTCTTATTGGAGTGTCAGCGGAGCCGTGAACTTTTACGAATCACCTGTTGATCTTAAATATGTGGTGTTTGAGAGGAATCGGTCAGAAGATGCCTTAAACATAATCAGAAGCAGTTTTGACATGTACGGAACTATATTCAGAAAAACGAAGTCTGATGCCTTTGACGGGGATTTTGTGCGGGGGACCATAAACCATACCCTATTTGAGGATTTAGGAAATGACGCAATCGATATTTCTGGTTCAGTCGTGTCTATTCGAGACATCACGATTTTCAATGCGGCGGACAAAGGATTAAGTGCAGGTGAGAATAGTTCGGTAAATGCCACCAATATTAGAATAGTTAACAGTGAAATTGCCGTCGCCAGTAAAGATCGATCGACAGTCAAGATCGACTCTATCGAAATTGAGAACTGTAAATTGAGTTTTACAGCATTTCAAAAAAAGAGTGAATATGGCCCCGCTGATATTGAAGCCAGAAATGCTGTCAACAAGAACTGCAAGACACCTTTCCTGATCGAAACAAGATCATCACTCCTGTTCAATGGCCGCCCCATAGCGACGCAGAGCAATGTGGTAGGCAGACTATATGGCGTAGAATATGGAAAGAGAAGCAACTAAATCATGG
>JBGPGZ010000326.1:0-5282 GCA_041484175.1 Cyclobacteriaceae bacterium
GAATTTCAAATCCAATTCTATTTGCGACTTTCAGTTACTTCTTAAGTTTGCACGACTAAAAGGCATAAATATACAAAGATGCAAAAATGTCAAGAGAGAAAATGTCAAACACTAATCTTTGTCAATTATGAAACCATTTAAATTAGCACTCAGTTTTACCTTACTTTTTATGTTCCTGTTTATAGTAAGGTGTTCGAAGAAAGATGACCCCGCACCGACCCTCGTCAGTATTTCGGGTACGGTTTCCTTCACTGATCTGAAAAGTCAGACTTCCAATGCAGCTGGAGCAGTGGTTTACTTGGCAAAAAGTGCCACGGCCACCACGACGTATGACCAAAACACCATCGCCGATGCCAGTGGCGCTTACAAGTTTACCAATCTCTCCGCCGGAGACTATTATTTGAACGCTGTTTATAAGTCAGATAATAAGAACGCAACGGGAAGATTGGACGGTGTAACCTTTACAACCGCCAACGGATATCTCGTTACGGTAGCCGGTACGGATGTTGGACAGAACATGGAACTCGTATCAGCGGGTCAAACGGGTACTGAGGTTATTCAATCAACCTATGGTTGGGACCCGACGGCAAATACAGGAGCAGGCGCCTATACCAACACGGGAGCATGGGTGTTTGACAATGCTCACAGCCCGGTGCAGTTTCAGTTTCCTTACCGCGGCGTTGAAGCCGATTTCAAAGGTTCGTTTATGCAAACCTCAAAATTCAATTTGACTTTTGACGCGGCGAATCTGGCATCCAGCAGCATCGTTGCCGAAATTGACCTTGCTTCCGTGAATACCGGCACACCCGGTGGAAGGGACACCAAGCCGGAAACCAGCGGAGCCACTTTTCAGCCCGCTACCACGTTCACATCATTGGGATGTATTGCCGGCACATTCGGAATCACAGCTGATCCTGCTTCCAGTCCAATAACCCTTACCACTGACGTTGACCGGTATGCCAAGTTTACAAGCACGAGCATACAGACCTACGGTGACGGTTATCTTGCAAAAGGAAACCTGGTTTTACATGGCGTGACCTTTCCTGTCGGCTTAGTCTTTAAATATGTTACTCCCTTCACGGATACCAGCGTTACACCCAACAAGAAGTACGTGAGCTTTGAAGGCAAAATGACCTTCAATGGCAAAACTGATTTTGCGATTAGTTCTTCAAGTGTGGGGGAGGCTTTGATTAGCGTCTTCATCACGGTAAATCTTAACAAGGCGCTATAATAATGGTACAACAACAAAAATAAAAAGGGGCCCCTTGGCCCCTTCAATATAAAATGGAAACGATGGTTACCAGAGCAAATGTGATTCAATCAGCGATCATCGCACTAGGGGCCGTTTGCATGGGATGCACCTATTACGAGAACGAAGCTATAAAGGTCCCGGAGCCTGCAGTGTCAAAACCCACGGCAACACTGGAGGTTAAATACACCAGTACAGCCCCCAATAAAATTACGGCTCCTTACTGGAAAACGGCCAACTATTTAGGGGTGGTTCCTCAGAACGTCTTAACGAGTCAAGTACCGGCAGATGATGGTTTGTATAATGTGAGCGGCACCTTCAACGGGCTCCTTGATTTCAACAAAGGAAAGGACCCTAAAATTATCCTGAAAGCAGCCTATGACGACAATAATGTCTACATACTTGTTTCCTGGCGGGATACCACATTCAATATGTCAAATGCCTCCTGGGTCTTTAACGGACCTGCCGATCCTAAAAAAAGCGGTTCCACGGCGGGTTGGACTTCTCAGCGGAGCGATGACAAAATAATTCTCTCTTTCGACATGGGCTCCTCAAAGCGCGATATTTGGACCTGGTCACTTGGTCTCTCAGAGCCGCTGGGCTATGCGATCGATATGCTTGATGATGGGGGTGTTCTCAACGCCGATGCCGGAAATAAGACTTACGCCCGGAACATAGCTGGGGCGGACAATAGGTCCGGTCCGAAATATGAGTGGGATGGCGTGCAGCAGGAATTAACACGCAATCCTGGCGGGCTGACTATTCTGGATCCCGGTTTTTACTTATTGACAAAGAAAGATTTCGTTGGAGATGCTTTGGCGGGCCACCCCGTCTTTATTACCAATTGTTCCATATGTCATGGAGTAGACGCAGATGGCGACGGCACTGATTATCAAACGGGAGTTGCGCTCAACAGGCCTGGCTTTTTTAGTCGTTTCACACGGTCCGCATTTGATGCGTTTGCTTCAGACCCTGATCTTCACGAGGGTGCAGCCCATTTTACCCCGTTGACAGACCTGGAAAGAGAAAATCTTTTTGCCAGGCTTCGTGGATTCAGCGGGATCCCTGGATACTATCTGCAAAACCCGAGCGGAAGTAATTCGGACGTTCATGCTGTTTCCAATGTACTAGTTGCAAAAATAGACGGATTCAACAGCAAAGGATATTCAGTGCTTTTGATCCGTGCATTGAATACCGGAAATGCGGATGACATCATCTTTAATCCAACTGTGGGGCAGTACCAGTTCAACATCAATTTGGGTGACAATGATGATCTCAATCGAATCGGTGCCATCAATGAGCAATTAACCTTTAAACCAAAGCCACTATGAAGCTGAAGAGAGTCCTGCCATCGGTTTTTCTGGGCCTCTTGATAGGCGGAGCACTTGCATCTTGTACCGACTATGTCAATATCAGACCAGTCGTGGTCGTGCCAGACTCTGTAAAGTTCAAAGCGAATATTATTCCCATATTCAACCTAAGCTGTAACAAATCCCCCTGTCATGCCAAAGGTGGTCAGGCGCCGGACCTTTCTGCGTCAAACGCTTATACCAGCCTGACCTTTTATGGCTACGTGGATGCAGACGCGGCGGCAACGGACAGTCTTTATGCGAAATCAAGTCCTATATATCAGAAAATCACCACAGGAAGTATGAAAGACAAGGCAACGGATCAGGACCGGGCGTTGGTACTCAAATGGATTCAACAAGGAGCACTGGACAATTAAACTGTACTTATATGAAAAGAATTTTCAATCAGGATAAAATCACCTCGAAACGGTGTGGCAGTATTTTCGTCATTTTCGTCATATTCTCCTTATGCGTACCGGCTTTTGGCCAAGACGAAGAAAAAAAGGAAGACGATGGCGGGAAACCGGCACGGCCTGCTTTTGAAAGTGCTCAGCTTATGGATGACCAGTCGGTTGTTGTCCAGTCGCCGAAGACACTGGAATTCAATCTTCAACACCGGTTTGGGACGGTCAATGCCAACCATATCAAAGATTTGTACGGAATCTATGCGCCCGCCAACATCCGGATGGGTTTCAGCTATACACCCATCAAAAATCTAGCGGTTGGTTTTGGTACATCCAAACTGAAAATGTATGTGGACGTCAACGCAAAGTACGCTATCCTGAAACAAACGAAGGATTGGAGAATGCCTGTCAGTGTAACCATTTTCACAGATGCTGCGATTGACACCAGAAGTAAGGACGCTTTTCCGAAACCCTCCGATGCCAGTGGGAATAAGGTCTATCGCCTTGCATTCTTTAATGAATTGATTATTGCTCGCCGCGTATCTTCCAAACTTTCGCTCCAGGTTGCGCCCAGCTACAGTCACTACAATTCCATGGATAAAGGGTACAGTCATAACATGGTTGCCATCGGATTTTCGGGCCGGTACAAAATTTCGCCGCAATCTTCCCTCATGTTTAATTATACGCAACCTTTAACCAGTCTCAACAGTGCATCTGATTTCAAACCTAAACCTGGTCTAACGTTTGGATGTGAGATCGCCACGAGCGCCCACGCCTTTCAAATGTTCGCCACGACATTCCAGGGAATTCTTCCCCAGCAGAACATTAGTTTTAATGAACTGGATTATGCCAAGGGACAATTCTTGATTGGATTCAACATCACGCGATTATGGGGCTTTTAAACAGCGACAAATGAAAAAGGAAACGCCGATAACAAGAAGAAATTTCTTCGGATGGGGGGCGGCAATCGCGGCCGCATTCACCTCGATTCAACTTTTGTTGCCACGAAAAAAAGAGAAAAAGACGGTAAAAATGCTCACCCGTGAGGGCAAACTAGTCGAAGTCGACATCAAACATCTTCAATCGAAGGTAAGACTCGCCAGTAAAAAGGAAGTCCAAACCTGGATATGGCCTGATTCCCCCTCTTCATCACAACCCGTCGAGTAATTATGGAAACCGAAAACACAAAATCGAGAAGAGAATTCATCAGCGCCGGACTTCTGGCTGGTTTGGCCGCCGGGTGCAGTTCCAAAAATCCTTTTCTGCCACCACCCGGGGAAATTATTGCCGAATCGGGTGTGAAGGTTCAGTTGCTGTCGGTGGGCGGAGAAGTCATAGAAATCGATGAAGCGTATTTGAAGCCTGTGCCCGAACCACCGCCACTTTCCGAAAGCGACGTGCGCAAGGGCATTGAAGGTAAGAAGTTTGTCATGGTCATTGACCTTTCGCGATGTAAAAACACGAAGAAATGCGAAGCCACTTGCAACAAGATGCATTTCATTCCGGAAGGACAAAGCTTCATAAAGATCCATTCTATGAAGGACGCTGAGGAAACAGCTCCGTATTGGCAGCCTACCATGTGCATGCAGTGCGATGAACCGCCTTGCGTGAAAGTCTGCCCTGTAGATGCTACTTTCAAAAGAGAGGACGGCATTGTGCTGATCGACAATGAAAGATGTATCGGATGCAGGTTTTGCATGGCCGCTTGTCCTTATTCAACGCGTGTATTCAATTGGGAGGCGCCCATTTTACCGAAAGAAGCTTTGACGCAAGAATACTCTCCGGAAACAAGCTGTCCTCCAAAAATCGGCACCGTTGGAAAATGTGATTTCTGTCCCGACATGGTTAGAAAAGGAGAATTGCCACACTGTGTTTCGGTTTGTCCCAATGGTGTATTTTACTTCGGAGACATGAATGAGGACACGGTGACCAATGGGTCTGAAACCGTTCGGTTCAGTGAATTGATTCGCGATCGTTCGGGTTATCGATTGTTGGAAGATCTGGGCACCAAACCCAGGGTATATTACTTGCCTCCGGTGAATAGACTGTTCCCCTTTGAAGAAGGGCTAGAAACAGAAAAAGAACAATCTAAAGGTAAATAAAATGGAGAATTCTTTATTGGCAATCAAAATTCAACAAGACTTGCTGCCACAGAAATTTGGCCGGGCCGGTAAAATCTGGGTGGCTGTCCTGGTTCTGATTTGTTTGGTGGGCGCCGTGGGATATTACCGGCAGTTGAGATACGGTCTCTCGGTGACCGGCATGCGGGACTATGCCTCA
>JBGPGZ010000327.1:0-5270 GCA_041484175.1 Cyclobacteriaceae bacterium
AAGCCCTGAACGATGACGCGTGAGTCCTTATTGACTAATACACTCATGGCACTTGCAATTAGGTTAGGATAACAAAATTAGGATAATAATGTTGTCAGCCAAATGGAAGGGGTGTGTTTCAAAATCGCAAATTGAAACATCCTAAATTCGCTGTTCGCAATTCACTAATTATTCACTAATCGCAATTCTGCCCAAACGCGGATAAAATATCCATGCCAATAGGTCACTATACGTAATGCGGGTAGTTTAACGAGTGCGGCTGATTTGCGATTTTTGATTAATTTTTGATTTGCGAATGGCGAATTATCAAATAAAAAACCCCTCAATGGAGAGGGGCTTTTCTATTTCATTTCTTGAGTCGTTACTTCGGCGACTTCATTTTGTTTCTTAACAGGAACTCATCATAAGCTTCCTTGTATGAAGGAACATCGGGAGCTAATTTGATGGCTTTTTCATAGGACGTAATTGCGTCAATGAAAAGTTTATTTTCTTCATAGAATCCTGCTAAGATCAGGTTATTCAGCGCACTTTCTTCCTTGACTTCGCTGTTAATCTCGGCTAAGGCCTTTTTCACGCGTTCCTGTTCTGCCGGGGCCAACTTCTTGATCAAATGCTGCTCTGATTTGCTCTTCGAATCCACTTTGGATTTCACTTCCACCAAAATTGCAGACTCATTGGCAAACTTAGGATCGTTTAAATTGACCTCAATGCTATTCTCAGGGGTTTCGGCCTTCATCAACTCATCCTCAAACATATTTTTCAGTGTGACGATGTAAGGACCACCACCTTTTGCTTCCCAGTTGATAACAGCCGTATTATTGAAGATGCCGGAATATTGATTCTCCGGCAAAAATACCTTAATGTCCTCCAACCCGCGGTGTACAGCTCCGGTTGCACTCAATCTGTTTTTCTTGGATTCAGCCGAATTGCTACTGAGAATGAAATCGGTGTATTTATTCAGTACGCTTGTTCCGCCACTTACTTTTGCAGCCAGATCGGCAACTTTATAGCTGCCAGCCTGCTTTAGCTCCACAGGCTTGCCACTGGCGTGCACCAAGCCTACGTATGCATTCTCAGAGATTTTCAATTCATCGCCCGATTTGAGACTGGCACCAGTCCTGACGGCCACCCAGGCGTCACCACTCTTTACCTCATTGGTCCCTTTGTTAGCCAGCACCTTGAAGGCGTAATCCTGGCCAAAGGCCCAAGAACTTGCTAAAAAGCCAATTGCTAATAAAATGTTGCCTTTTTTCATGTTTTTATAAGGAATTTGAGTTCTAAGTTAGGAAAAATCGTGCCACTCTTCAATTATTAATTATTCTTTAATACCTCAATCTTGGGTTTGGTAAACCGCTTAATATACTCGTTTTGGAGGCTTTTGAAGATATCATAGCAGGGCCCAACAAGGGCGGTAACCGCAAGCGTAAGCGACAAATCCAATTTAAGGCTCCTGATTGCAAAAGCCTGAATAATGACCAACATCAGAATCAAAATGATCACTACCTGAACAAAGAAAGATAGTGCGTCAAACCAGGTAGGCAAGGCATGATCGATCACAATGAGAAGCGCCACGGTGAGGGTACAAATTACAAAAGCGATAAAAATCAGAATCCAGTCGGGTAATTCATTGATGTAATCTTCATTCAATATCATGGCGACGACGTTAGCGTGTACCACCACTCCAAACATATCGGGATTGGCCCGGCCTGCCACCTTCTTATTCAAGGGAGTAAAGAACTTATCATTCCAGGAGGGGTCGCCAAGGTATTCTCCCAAAAAGCCCATAATGACAATATGGTCTTTAAAAATCTCTCCCAAAACTTCCCCTCTCTCCAGTTGGCCCACGTCCACCGAATAAAACATGGTTGGATAATTACTTGTTCCGGTTTCACTCGTCTTTAAACTCTTAATTCGCAACTGCAGGACCTCGATGTTTCCACGAAAGTTTACGATCTCTTCATCATTGTTCCGTTCAAGATATTTTTTTGTCTTTACTGAATCATATTGCATGGCAATCTGTGTAGAGAAGGCCAGTTCCCGCGTACCCTTTACATCGTATTTTGGCCAAACCGTACGACAAAGTTTTACATCCTCCTGGTAAGTGGCTTCTGTCGGGAGTGAAACAAATCCATCTTTTGAATTTATGCGAAAAATGGGATCAGCGTACTCTAATGAATCGGCAATGTCAGAGTCAAATCTTGACAAGGAATCAGTCTGGAGTAGTTTTTCGGCAAGTACCACATTGCCGGCCTCTTCAATGGCACTTGCCAGCATCAGGTTACCGAGCGTGTCCAGCAGCGCCGGACAACTGACCGAATCCCTCAAACCCCCTTCGCAACTAAGCAGGACATCAACACCGATCACTTTTGGTTTGTATTGATTAATAAATCCAATTTGTTGAGCGAGTTCCCGGCGCGACATGTTTCCAATGTTGACAACCACAATTCTTTCATCGACCAAAGGATCGGGGCGAATCTGTGAAAAAGCATAATCAGTCAGTTGAAAATCCTTTAGTGCCTGTCCGATCACATCGAATGCCGTAAATAGTTTAAGGTCCGTTAATTTATTTACCCCATACATGCTAACAAACACAAACACGGTAATAATGAGACTTTGTATCCAAATATTTTTCATGGAAGCCATTGTTGCATCCCCTAAATTTAGAAATTTGATACAATTCGTCCTATGGTTATAAAAACTCGTTTAACAAAACGCGCAATCGTTCAGAAATTTGCCGAAGGGGTGATCCGCGGCGACCGGGTTGTTTTGAGCCGGGCCATCACTTTGATCGAAAGCAGCCGGACTAATGACCGCTCGATTGCCGAAGACCTGATCGAAAAGCTCTTGCCCCACACCGGCAAGTCCGTAAGGATCGGTGTCACCGGAGCGCCAGGCGCCGGTAAAAGTACCTTCATCGAAGTATTTGGAAAATACATTACGTCCGTCCATAAAAAACTGGCTGTTCTCGCCATTGACCCCAGCAGTCAAAAAACGAAAGGAAGCATCCTGGGCGATAAGACCCGGATGGAAGAATTATCCAGGGATCCGCGGGCTTTTATCAGGCCAACCCCTACCGGCGATTCCCTGGGCGGCGTTGCACACGCTACCCGGGAAACCATGTTGCTTTGCGAGGCCGCCGGTTACGATGTTGTTTTGATTGAGACTGTTGGAGTAGGTCAATCGGAAGTGGCCGTCCGTGGCATGGTTGACTTCTTCCTATTGTTGATGTTGGCCGGGGCCGGCGATGAACTTCAGGGAATCAAAAAAGGAATTATGGAGATGGCCGACGGAATTGCTATTACCAAGGCCGATGGTGAAAATGTCAAAAAGGCAACACAAGCCCAGGCAGATTTTCAGCATGCGCTTCATTGGCTTCAACCCGCCGAATCAGGGTGGGCTCCAAAAGTGCTTACGCTTTCAGCTCTGTCCCATACCGGAATTATGGAGATCTGGAAAATGATTGAGGAGTATGAGCAATGTGTTCGATCCAGCGGTTCTTTTGATCGTCAGCGGAGACATCAAAAAATCGCCTGGTTCCATGAAAGCTTTGATGCGCTGATCAAAAAGAAAGTCCTAAGCAAGTCAAAAAGTACCCTGGCTACTTTTGAAAAAAAGGTGCTGGCGAATCTACTTTCGCCGGATAAGGCCGCTAAGCAACTCATGAAAAAATTAATGGATTAATCCACCTCCCATGAAACCTTCTGCCGTAAAATGCTTTTCATTGATGCTTCTGCTGATGCTGACCGGTTCCGGTTATTCCCAAAAGAATAAGAAATTAACAAGGGAAAATAGCACTCCTTATTATCCTGAGGCAGGCGGCTGGGCTCATCAGTCCGCTGCGGAGGCCGGAATGGATCAGGAAAAACTACAGGGGGCGATCCAGTATGCGATTGCTCATGAAGCAAAGAATCCGCGCAACCTGGAAGTCGATCACTATCAGACATTCGGAAAAGAACCCTTCGGTGAAGGTGTCGGGCCCTTCAAGGATCGGGGTGAACAAACGGGTATTATTGTGAGGCACGGGTATCTGGTTGCAGAATGGGGCGAACCTTCCCGAACGGATATGACCCACAGCGTAACAAAAAGCTTTCTGTCCGCAGTGGTAGGTCTTGCCTATGACAAGGGTCTCATCAAAAGCATTCTGGATACGGTGATCAATTATGTGCCTCCCGTGCTGGCGTACCAGTCCATGCCGGAGGGAAATAAAGCTGACAAGTTAGGACAGCGAATGCTTCTGACACCCTTTGAAACCGAGCACAACCGCAAAATTACCTGGAACCATCTGTTACGCCAGACCAGCGATTGGGAAGGAACATTGTGGGGTAAGCCTGAATGGGCCGACCGCCCGGGCGATAATCCCAGCGAGTGGAGGACGCGCCCTCGCATCGAACCTGGTAAAGTATTTGAATACAATGATGTTCGCGTTAATGTTTTGTCGCTGGCTGCCTTGAGTGTTTGGAGGAGGCCGTTGCCTCAAGTGCTGAAAGAATATATTATGGACCCGATTGGTGCCACTACTACCTGGCGATGGTATGGGTACGAAAATTCATGGGTGGTACTTGATGGTCAGGCCGTACAATCAGTCAGCGGCGGCGGGCACTGGGGCGGAGGCATGTTTATCAACGCCTATGACATGGCGCGCTTTGGTTACCTGACCTTACGCCGCGGAAGATGGAAAGACCGGCAACTTCTTTCAGATCAATGGGTCACCTGGTCGCTGACACCCACGGAAGCGCAACCCACTTATGGTTTTATGAACTGGTTTCTAAACACCGACAAAAAATATCTGCCGGATGCGCCCGCAAAGGCGTTTGTCCATATTGGCAACGGAACGAACATGATTTATGTCGATCCTGAAAATGACCTTGTTGTAGTCTCCCGTTGGATTGAATCCGGAAGTATGAATGAATTTATAAAATTGGTATTGGCGTCACTAAAGTAAGGAGTAAGGAGTAAGAAGTAAGAAGTAAGAAGAATCAATCTCAATTTGAAACTCCGTTGTCAAGAATTACAGAACTAAGAATCTAGAGTTCTCATCTTCTGACTTCTCACCTTCTTACTTCTTGCTTCTTACTTCTCATCTTCTGACTTCTTCTCCTTAAATCCATAAGGACAATGCCTGCATCCATTTTGGCAGCACGTTCCCCGCTTGCGAAGGTACTTTTCGGTAAAAACCATAAAACCATTCTCCCAGTAATAGGCTTTGTTCTCGTCCTTTTTCTTTTTTGGTTTGGGATTCCTCACCATTTGAAATTCAATTTGATGTAGCC
>JBGPGZ010000328.1:0-5262 GCA_041484175.1 Cyclobacteriaceae bacterium
ATAATAAGTGGAGCAGTTCTAATGGAGATTGTCATCTTTTCAAATTAAAGTTTGATCAACCGTAAATTCATCAGCCGATCCGCTGGCAACATATTCAAAGGCCATTTTAATGGTAAAATGGATGCTCCTGCCAAAGCACTTATTGATCGTAGCATATTTCTTCTTGTGTATTCCATGCAAATAGTTTTATGAAAGTTATTAATTAATAGGAATTCACCAGCCACAAAAACCGTTTAGTTTTCGATTACTATGCACAATTTGGCGAACGAAGATACCCTTTGATTAACAGACCTGACAAGAGGTTAGATACCGGCGTTGGTTAAATCATAACTTACCGGAGCGCCAATGATCAGCCCGGTAGCAAACAACAGGACATATTGCCGGGTGATGTTACCGGCAATACTTCGAATTCCTGCTCACAGGACCCCACACTTAATTTCATTTTCAGGCCCTCTTCAAAAGCTGCAAATTCAAGGTGATTTACCCCTTTACAGAGGCTGGCCGGCTATTTCACGTACAATACGATCTCGTCCTTTGAACTCAAATTTTGCTGAGGGCTATTTTTGGCGCCATGATCCGAATACGTGGCGCTGAGAATGAACACGCCACTTTGGCCAGCCCCATCGCGGGCTTTTGTCCTGAAGGTACCCTCCGGCCCGGTATAATAATTCAAATTTGGGTCTTCAGCATTTTCCAGAATCCAACTTACAATTTCGTGTGCTTCCTGGTCCGTTAGTTCCCCGTGCGTGGGCATACTGGCGGTGCCCCACACTCCCTGTGAACCTTCCCGAATTCGTTTTGCCAGCAGGTCAGTGTTATAAGAAGTCTGGGAATAGCGTTTCGTTATTTCATAATAAGACGGCGCAATTAATTTACCATTAAACGCATGACAATTGAAGCAATTTGATTTCTTCATGATTGCAAGCCCTTTCGGATCGGCCGCTGGAATCGCAGCCCTGGACACTTTCGATGCATCGGGCAAATACCTTACTTCAAGGAATACTTCATTGCCGGCGATCTCACCATACTCGGACTCTCCGTCTTCCAGATCAGAAACCTTGATGCGGTAGTACACCTGCGTATTCAGGTCGCACTTACTTTTATTTAACGGATCAAGAATTTTGACGATAGGTGGACTGTTTTCCTGCGGTGAAAATGTTTTGATAGGTCCGCTTGTACATAAAATAAATACGGACAAACTCAGAAAAATGCTCTTTAACATGTTTAGAAATTAATATGTCTGTGCATGCTATTGCCGATGGATTTCTTTGGCAGCTCTTTGCGCGGAGCGTATGCATGACTCCATGCCGCGACTGAGGTTGTCTGCATAAGTTCCTGCAAAGTATATTTTTCCTTCCGGCATTGTTACCTGTGGCCAAAACTTATGCATTTCACCAATCGGAAACGGTTCCATCTCGCAACTGGGAGAGTCCTTGTCTTTCGTCCAGTCCCGGGTCAAGCCTTCAACAATGGTGTCGTGTTTACCGGGGTAGAGTTTTCTGAAAGCCGCCAACACACGTTGCGGTGATAGCCCACCAGGGCCATACGCTTTTAAAATGATGCGGCTTGTTTCAATCTCATTGGGCTCCTGCCATATCGAGGAGATGTCGGGATGCTCGAATTCCATGTTAATACTCCTGAGCCCATCATCCAACCAGAATTTAGAACTCGCCTCAAATACATAAAAGGGATGAGAGCTGTAGGCCAAGGTGTCAACTACATATTGTTTTTCCGGGGACAGCGCCGGCGTGATCGGAATGTTTCGAAACACTTGCAGTGAAGTGCAGTTCACCAGGAAATCAGCAGTCATTTTTTTTTCCTCCTCAAAGCCGTACGCTTTGTAGGTGACTGTAACACCGCTTTCTCCCTGATGTATCGCTCGTACAGGATGATTCAACAGAACACGCATGCCCAGTCGCTTTGCAAATGCATTGGGCAATTCCTGATTGCCTCCCTGAAGTCGAAACGTTTCACCTTCAGAAAGGGGTATTCCCCGGAAACCCATCGTGGAAAGTCTCCACAATTGATAGAGCCCTGACATATTTTGTCCACCCAGATAACGAAGAGCAGCTTGTGACGCACCTTCTTTCTTGTACAGGTCTGCAACTGCTATTTTGTCGAGGTGGTCAAGACCTACGCCAAAGGGTTGATTTTCATCTTTGAAATTTTTGAGATAAGAATTAAGAAATAACACCGTCAATGCGTACCATGGATTAGTTGTAAGGAATTTTACCTCACGTTCGTTAAACCCAAACCTCCTTTGCACGCTCGGGTCCGCCAATTCCTCCTCAGAATAGAACCTGCCATCAATCATCTTCAAAGCATGTCTTCCCGGGGCAGCATCGGAACCTTCTGCATGCGGGTACGCCAGAACTGGAAGATTGAATTCCCTGGTGTAGTCAAAGAAGCGCTCATAGCCGGGTTTGGTGATATGATCCGCTCCAAAATCTGCATACATCCCATCCGATAATCCATCCCTTCCGGTAAATACGTGGCCACCATGCCTTCCGGTGGCCTCCAACACAACGACATCGTGTCCCATCTTCATGAGCTCGTAGGCACAGCACAGACCCGAAATGCCAGCACCAACGACAATTACTTTCTTTGACCATGCAGAGGAAAACTGATTCTTCTCCAAAGGTCCATCCTTATCTTGCAGCAGGCCCGGCACAAGCAAGGAGCTTCCCATTCCTGCCATTGCCGTGGCTCTGATAAATTCCCGTCGTTTTATGTTCTTCATCCTGGAGGGTTTTGATGGATGATGTATCGTGCACAACGTTTCATAAAAGCGCTATGCCATCATTCAACGAAATTAAGAAACGAATTCAGCGTTTATTGGCACGTTAATTTCTGCATTTGAATCTGAAAAGTTTAGGAGTATCAAAATTTCAAAAATGCTAAGGGATGTGCCATTGCAGGCCAGACGAGGGAATGCCTGCAACGTTGACAGTTGTGCGAGTAGGCGGGCAATTGACCGCGGAACAAAGATTTGCCCAACTTGATTTATCAGGCAGCAGTAACTGCTATTCTTAAAACCCTTATTGTACAGGCCGGTTAACCTCCACGATTAAAACTTTTACCGTTGTCTTACCCTCATTCTTTACTGCATGTGCACCAGCGGGGGAAATCATGATTGCGCCGGTTGCCAGGGTATTGTCCAGTTTGGTACCATCCTTTAATGTCATCACTGCTTTGCCACCGCCAACTGCATAAATTGCATTATCCGGATGAGCATGCATTTTCGATGAAGCCCCTGGTTTATAGGTGGCCATCACAACCCTTATATTCAATGAATCGGCAACCGTTTTGTAAAGCAAGGGTGCCACTTTTGTGGCATTCAATGCCGCATCCTGAGCAGGGGCCGCTGTGTTGGGGCGGTTTATTTCGAATAAAATAGCCCTCGTTGTAGTTGTACCTACATTTTTTACGCTGTGTGTTCCGGCACCGCCAATCATGATCAGTCCGCTTTTTAATTCGTTTACCATCATGCTGCCATCTTTGGCAGTCATTTGCGCTTTACCTCCGTCAATAACATACAATACATAGTCCGGGTGACTATGCATGGCAGACGAATCACCGGGCTTGTATGTAATTTCCAATACCCTTATGCCCATCGTATCCTTTGCAACTTTGTAAAAATCCGGGGCCACTTTGGCTGCATCCATTGACTGGACTTGTGCAGGGGCTTCCGTTACCGTTGTATCCGATGTGCCGGCAGATTCATCCTGTTTGGCCTTCGGGTTACATGACAACAAGAACACAGAAATGCCAAGTACAATAAACAACTTACTGCTGAATTGCTGTTTCATTTGCGTTATGAATTTTATTGTTGTGAAAAAGGGCGGATAAGAAATAAGAATCTCCTACTAACCTAAACATTTAAATGAAAAATACAAAACATAATTTGCATAACTTTCCCGCCAGTCGTATTGCCATCAAGCGATATCATCTGCAAAATCGCCAAACATCCATTGTAATACCTCTCAAGCGATGTCAGTCAAGCGAATTTGCGGTCATTGTTTTGTATGGTAATATGCGATTTAGTTCGATTGAGAAGAGTCTTCAAGGGCGGCCGAACTTAAATGGTCCATTGGTGCCCCTGTTTTTTTATTTCGTTGCGCAACCCATTTACTGTTAGCAATTCTCTAACGGTATCTAACAGTTCAAGCGCGGCATCGACTTCTTCTTTTCTGGTAGCAACGCTTTCAATATTAAATCCAAAAGGAATGGGTCTTTCCTGACAGTATTGGATAAGATCTTTGGCAATTGTAATGGCTATCCCGGCTGAACGAGTAACAGGGTTCGCACATATTTTAAGCTCTTCTTTTATATCCTCTGGAACGTGAATGCCCAACCAATCCATGAACTGAAGTGTTTTGACGGAACCACAAATTGTTAGTGTGAAAATAATAGTGGGTAATTCCTGTTTCTTGTTCTGGCAGGCAACCACCAGGTCTTCCAGTATTTGTTTTGTATACTCAACATTAAAAATACATTGGGATATAAAGTAAGAGACGCCGGAGTCCACCTTTTCAAGAATCCTGACGTCTTCATCCTTCAAAATCGCATGCCTTTCAGGAATGGTAACGGCTCCGATTACGGAGTGGTCCTCATATTGTTCGCGCCATATTTCATATGCTTCCTTGAGACTTGTTTTGACAACATAATCTGGTGTTGGCAAACCCACAAACATGGGATAAAACCCATGCGTCTTCAGGTCCTGAAGCCATTGCGATAACTCTTCCTTCGTAAATTTTCCGGCAGAGCGATAGATTATTTTAGGAACGGCAAGACGTTGTAAGTATTGACTGGCGTATTCAAACGGATCAAGCGAACTGGCGAAAGGGAATGGCCTTTCTTCACTCGTCCTAGCCGATTCGTCCTGTACATCATAAACAACCAACGCGTCTACATCCAGTGAACAAAGGGTATTCAGGGTTTTCTCAGCTATCTCACTGACCTTTTCAGTTGCTGTTTGTGCTTTCGGTGGTGTTATTCCATAGAGCAATACGCCTGATTCTTTTCTTTTGATCTTCGTATAGAACATGTAGTTCGGGGTTGTATAAGAAGTCAAAAGTAAGAAATAAGCACCACTCCTTGCCGATACTAAAAGAGAAGTGAATGAACAGCGATAATGACTAAGTAAAGTCCAGCGGTTATTCCAATAACTGTATCAACGCGGATTAGAGAATGAAGAAACCCTGATCTTTTGCTATTTCTTCATAAAATCCAAGTGAAAGCAATAATCAATCCGATGCCTAG
>JBGPGZ010000329.1:0-5249 GCA_041484175.1 Cyclobacteriaceae bacterium
CCCTGGTGAGGGCGCTCGTGGTGCCGTTGATGACGACTGAATCCATGTCAACGCCGTGAAATACCAGCTTCAGTTTCTTCAGCGAGCCGGAGAAGGACCCCTCTGTCTTTCCGATGATCAATTTGTTATCCGCCGGTAGATAAAGGAACTGCCGTCTTGCATATTTTCCCTGTTGATAATCATACGAGTCTCCGTCATCCTCAAAATGCGTGAAGGAGGTTTTTTCGCTGCCGCGATAAACGTGCATGATTAATTCTGAGCTCTTTTCCCCGGTATGGGATGTTGCCTTCTGCATCGGCAGGATTGCACCTGCCTTGATGAAAACCGGAAGTTTGCGAATTGGACAATCCACAATGATTTCTTGCTCACCGGAGTGCTTCTTTCCGTTAAAGAGGTAATACCAATCTCCTGCAGGCAACCAAACCTTGACCAAATCCTTATTGCTTTCTACAGGCGCCACCAAAATAAATGGCCCAAACAAATATTGATTCTGAAATTGATGATCGTAAACGGGGGATGCAAAAGGATAATCAATAGTCAGCGAGCGCTGCACCGGCAACCCGCTTTGTGATGCCTCGTAAAATAGAGAGTAGATATACGGCATCAATTGGTAACGGAATTTGATATAGTTTCTGGATATCTGCTCCACTTCTTCGCCGTACGACCATGGCTCAGAATCACGCGTGTTGATCATGGTGTGACCGCGAAAAAAGGGTGACAACGACCCAATCGAAATCCAGCGGGCAAATAATTTTGTATTCGCTTCTCCTACAAATCCCCCGACATCATATCCCGCGAAAGCGACACCGGCCAGTCCCAGGTTATTAACAATGCGCACTCCCAGGATCATGTGCTCATCATAGGAAACGTTATCGCCCGTCCATACGGCAGCATAGCGCTGGACCCCTGAAAACCCGGAACGCGTTAAATTAAAAGGTCGTTTACCCCTTAACAGCTCCTTTGTTCCTTCATAAGTGCTCCGGGCCATTTGAAAGCCAAAGACGTTTCTCCCGCGACGGGTTGTCGAAGGGTGGCCTTCAAAATCAAAAACCAAATTCTCGGGTAAAGCGTGGCCCCATGTTGCAATTTCGTTCATGTCATTCCAGAATCCATCCACGCCCAACCTGATGTAGTCCTGGAATTTGGATGCCCACCATTCGCGCGTCAGCGGATTGGTAAAGTCAGGGAAATGGCACCAACCAGGCCAGACTTGTCCTGCATAATTCTCACCATCCGGATATTTGATGAATATATTTTTGTTGACGCCATCTTCATACGGCTCATAGCCTGCTTCTATTTTAATTCCGGGGTCGCACATCACCACGACGTGAAAACCGTTCGCCTTTAGCTCCTCTATTAATGCTTTTGGATTAGCAAAGTTCTTTTTGTCCCAGGTAAAAATCTTATATTTTTCCATGTAGTGGATATCCAGCACGATCACGTCTGCAGGAATATCCTTTTCGCGAAAAGTCCTTGCCAACGCAGTGACCTCCTTTTCCGGATAGTAACTGTAGCGGCATTGCTGATAGCCAATGCTCCAGCGCGGAGGCATGTCTATTCGTCCGGTAAGGTGAGTATAGCCTCGAATGATCTCGCCGACCGATTCGCCTGCGATAAAATAATAATTCATTTCACCAGCATCGGCGGCAAAACTGGAGAACCGGTTGTTTGAAGCCCCGAAGTTGAAAAATGATTTATAGGTATTGTCGAAATAGATGCCGTAGACCCGCTGGTGATGGAGGCCGATATAAAAAGGAAAGGAAGAATAGAGTGGATCCGCATCGGTATGATACGCGTATGCATCGGTGTTCCAATTTTGATAGCCAGATCCTTTGCGGTCGAGGGGACCGGTTTTTTCGCCAAGCCCGACAAAGCGTTCGCCCTCCTGAAGTTTCTTGTAGGTGGTCACCTGTTCGCCAATCCAGGATGTTCCCAGGCCAGGATCGTCTTCGTTTAAAACGAGTCCACCGGAATTGGCAAACTTGAACCGGACCGGATTCTTGGAAATGATCAACTGAAAGCACGGCGTCGCAAGCAACAGACTGTCGGGGTTGTCTTGTAACTGAAAACTTGTCTTTTGAGGGACGGCAATGACAGAATAGGAAAAGTCTTCAAAGGCGTCGCGCTCCGTTATGCTGACGCGGCACACAGCATCGTTGTAGACGGCAATCTTAAATTTTCCATACGAGGTTTCACCGGAGATTCCGTAAGGTGTGGAATCAAATCTTATCAGATTGCCAAGACTGCGACTAATGAGGGGGTCGATTGAGTGAGATTCCATACGGGAAAATAATAATTTGACTTCAAGTAAAGCCAATGCCACCGACTTAACCTAATAATGAGAGGCTTAAAAAAGATGTTGGTTTGCTACGTCTTCTTGGGTTGCTTCTTCAACGAGGAGCCGCGGATAACAAGCCTCGTTTTTAAAACCTTGGTCTCAGGCTTAGGGTCAAATTCTTCTTTGTCCTTCATTTCTATTTGACGGATCAGCAGGCGGGCGGCTTCCTGCCCCATTTCAAAACCGGGTTGATCTACTGAACTGAGAGGAGGATCCATCAGTTGACTAAAAAACCAATTGCTAAAGCCCATAATGGCGACATCCTGTGGTATTTTAAGACCCTTTTCTTTGACCACCATCATGGCACCCATGGCCAACATATCATTGTTGGCGAAGATGGCATCCGGCATCGGAGAAAGCGAGAGTAATTTTTTGGTTGCTTTTTTTGCCTCTTCCAGTGTACCGCTCGGGCATTCCATGATCAGGTTCTCTTTGACCGGGATATTGTTCTCCTTTAAAGCATCCAAATATCCCCGCTTACGGTCAAGCGCTATTAAAAGACCCGGGAAAGATTCCAGGTGAGCAATTCTTTTGCATCCTTGATCAATTAAGTGCAGCACCGCCTCTTTTGCACCGACATAATCATCCACAATGACTTTGCTGGTATTGGGGTTGGTGTACATGCGATCATAAAAGACAATGGGTACACCCTTTGAGATGATTGATTCGATATGATCGTAATTGGATGTTTCGCGGGAGATGGAAAGGAGCATGCCGTCAACCCGGCTGTTAAACAATGCCTTGATATCCGTCTTTTCTCTTTCATAGGACTCGTTGGATTGCGCCAGGATGACGCTGTATCCGGCCTCGTACGCCACCGATTCAATACCGCTGATGACCGTTGAAAAGAAAAAGTGGACCAGTTCGGGAATAATGACACCGATGGTGTTGGTCTTCTTTTGGCGCAGGTTGAGCGCAACAATGTTAGGCTGATAATTCAGCTTTTCTGCGAGCTCGTTAACCGCTTTTTTGGTTTGAATGCTAATGTCAGGGTGATCTTTCAAAGCCCGGGAGACGGTGGACGGAGAGATGCCCAATTCGCGCGCTATATCCTTGATTGTGACTTGGTTGAATCTCATGTTTTCCTTGTTTTCAGCGCAATTTAGCAATTTTTAAAACCCGCAAACGTTTGCGGATTCGTTTCCATTAAAATTTGATGAATTTAATGCCAAAAACCGATCGAGAAGTTCTAAATTCATAGAATTATTGTGTGCAAAATTTCTATTCATCACGTCTTCAAAGTAACGAATAAGATTTTGAAAACAATTCTAACAACAACAATTAAAACCCTAAACTCAATTTACTTATGGCCAAATTTTATCTGTCTATTCGCAGGTATCTCACGGTCTTTTTGGTGTGCGGGAGCCTCGCAGGCTTCGCCCAGCAGACCGTGACAGGAAAAGTGACCTCATCCGACGATGGGTCTGGTGTCCCTGGTGTTAACGTTCTGGAGAAAGGGACCTCCAATGGTACTGTAACAGATGCAGATGGGAACTTCAAGGTCAGTGTTGGCAGCAATGCGACGTTGGTATTCTCCTTTGTGGGATTCTCGACGCAGGAAGCTGCAGTCGGATCACAAAGTACGATCAATATATCGCTTGTGTCTGACGTTACAGCACTTTCGGAAGTGGTGGTGGTGGGCTACGGAACCCAGGAAAAAAAGGAAATTTCCGGATCGGTGGTCTCTGTCAAAGCGGAGGACTTCAACAAAGGAAACGTTCCTGACCCCGCCCAGTTATTAGCAGGAAAAGTTCCAGGACTAAACATCTCAAGGGCAGGCGGAGACCCCAATGAGGGATTCAATATTCGATTGAGAGGTCTCTCCACAGTGGGTGCCAATACGCAGCCTTTGATCGTTATTGATGGGGTGATTGGCGCAGACCTGCGAAGCGTAGACCCGAATGACATCGCTTCCATGGATGTCTTGAAGGATGGTTCTGCCGCTGCTATCTATGGTACGCGGGGTTCCAGCGGTGTTATTCTGATCACGACCAAAAAAGGAAAATCGGGAAAGACAACGGTGGAATACAATGGTTCTGTTTCTGCAGAAAGTATCGCCAAATCCGCTCCGATGCTTTCGTCCAACGACTTTAGAAACTATAGCAATGAGACCGGTTACCCGAAATCACCCATTGATTTCGGAGCCAATACAGATTGGGTCAAGGCGATTTCGCAAACGGCGCGTATTCAATCACATAACATTGCACTTTCGGGTGGCACCAGTCAGACTACCTACCGCGCATCGGCGACCTATCGCGATCAGCAAGGCGTACAGCAGAACACGGGTTTCAAACAACTAATCACGAGCCTAAGCGTCAACCAAAAGGCCCTTGATGATAAGTTGAACCTTAGCCTGAGTGTCAGGACGACATCAAAGCTTTCGCAATTGGGCTTTACGGACGCCTGGCGATATGCCGCAACCTACAACCCTACGGCACCAATTTATCACAAGGATGATCCTGACAAGACCGTTCCAGATTCTTACAATGGGTATTTCCAGCGGGCCAACTTCGATTTCTATAATCCGGTGTCTATCATTAAACAAAATGTGAATGAAGGAGAAAACAAGCGATTGAATGTCAGTTTCGGCGGCAACTATGAGATTACTCCCGGACTCAATTTAAACTTGTCTTATGCCTTCCAGCAGGAAAACTTCACCGAAGGCCGGTACATTTCCAAGTATAGTTTTTACAAGCCTGGCGATATCGCTCAAACCATTACAACGGACGGTGTAGCGCGCAAGAAGACCTGGCAGACGGCCAACCAGCTTTTTGAAGGCACGCTGAATTACACGAAGTCTTTTGGAGATCTTAATTTGAATGTGCTGGGTGGCTACTCTTACCAGGATTTTGAAAACCAGGGTCTTACGGTTCAGGCCGGTGGATTTTTGAACGATGCCACCTCTTATAAC
>JBGPGZ010000330.1:0-5245 GCA_041484175.1 Cyclobacteriaceae bacterium
CAAGGCCCTCAGGTAAAGGAATTTGAACGAGCATTTTCCTCTATGCACGGGGATGCATACGTTGTCTCTTGCGCGAATGGAACAGACGCGCTCCAAATTGCGATGATGGCGTTGAGGTTTGAACCGGGGGATGAAATAATCCTGCCAGTGTTTACGTATGTTGCAACCGCTGAAGTAATCGCGTTGCTCGGACTGAAACCCGTTTTCGTGGATGTTGACGAAAGAACATTCAATATCGATGTCGATCAAGTTGAACGAAAGGTCACTTCAAAAACAGTGGCCATTGTGCCCGTCCATCTCTTTGGCCAGTGCGCTCACCTCGAGTCATTGATGACCCTAGCAAGAAAATTTGACCTTTACGTGATCGAAGACTTTGCCCAGGCTATTAATGCAGAATATTTCTTTTCCGATGGCGCGTCGAGGAAGGCTGGGACCATAGGAACCATCGGGTGCACTTCTTTCTTCCCTTCAAAAAATTTAGGATGTTACGGTGATGGGGGGGCCCTGCTGACGTACGATGAAAAACTTGCGGATTCAATCAGGATGATTGCAAATCACGGTCAACGTGTAAAATATTACCATGATGTTGTAGGAGTCAATAGTCGATTGGATACCCTGCAAGCTTCGATTCTCAAGGTTAAATTAGATCATCTTTCGGAATATGAATCGAAACGAAAGGCGGTAGCCGATTTTTATGATCGTCAATTGACCGGAATTTCCTTTCTTGAAACACCCTACCGGGCACCTTATTCAACTCATGTTTTTCATCAGTATACGCTCCGGATGCAGGGTGTCGACAGGAATCATTTCAAAAAGTACCTCGAAATCAACGCCGTTCCATCGATGATCTACTATCCGCTACCGCTTCATTTTCAGAAAGCATTTAAAGTTCCGGGAGTTGAGGCGGGTTCTTTTCCGGTTAGCGAATTGCTTTCACAGCAAGTGATATCATTACCCATCCATACCGAAATGACCGAAGAACAATTATCGTACATTTGCCAAACCATCAGAACGTTTCCAGGGTAATGGAACAAAAGAAATATTTCGCTCATGAAACGGCTGTGATTGATGAGGGTGCGACGATTGGTAAAGGGACGAAAATATGGCACTTTTCACATATCATGGCTCATTGCAACATCGGTGAAAACTGCAACATCGGGCAGAACGTTGTGATTTCCCCGGAAGTGGTCTTAGGGCGTAATGTAAAAGTTCAAAACAACGTTTCTATCTATACCGGCGTGATCTGTGAAGATGATGTATTCCTTGGACCTTCGATGGTATTTACGAATGTGATCAATCCGAGGAGTGCTGTCAGCCGGAAGAATCAGTATGCTAAGACGATCGTTCGGCACGGGGCAAGCATAGGTGCGAATGCTACCATTGTTTGTGGACACGATATAGGTGAGTTTGCCTTTATCGGTGCGGGTGCCGTCGTCACTAAAGCTGTTCCGGCCTATGCCTTAATGGTTGGAAATCCCGCACGTCAGAAAGGATGGATGAGTGAGTTTGGCCACCGACTGACATTTGATGACAACGGTACTGCTACCTGCCCTGAGAGTGGTGAAAAATATGTCTTGAATGACGGGTCTGTAACTAAAATGGGTCCATGAAGAACTTTGCTTTAATCGGCGCGGCTGGATATATCGCTCCGCGACACATGCAGGCCATCAAGGACACGGGCAATAACTTGGTCGCGGCCCTCGATAAATTTGACAGCGTTGGCATCATCGATTCTTTTTTTCCTCAAGCTGATTTTTTTACAGAGTTTGAACGCTTTGACCGCCATATCGATAAATTGCGCAGGGAAGGAACAAAGATCGATTATGTAAGCATATGTTCGCCCAACTATCTTCATGACTCGCACATCCGTTTTGCACTGCGACATCAAGCTGATGCGATCTGCGAGAAACCGCTCGTTCTCAATCCGTGGAATGTAGAAGCATTGGCCGAGATTGAGAAGGAAACGGGAAGAAAGATCTACACCATCCTTCAGTTGAGGTTGCACCCCATTATTCAAGCTTTAAAGAAGGAAATAGCGAACGGCCCTGCTGGTAAGATTTATGATGTTGATCTGAGGTATATTACTTCGCGAGGCAAATGGTATCATCACAGCTGGAAAGGAGAACAGGCGAAGTCCGGCGGAATTGCGACCAACATTGGCATTCATTTTTTTGATATGTTGTTGTGGATATTCGGCAAGGTCGGAGAAAATAAAGCTATCGAGATTACGGAAGATCATGCTGCCGGGATTTTGCATCTTGAAAAAGCTACTGTGAATTGGTTTTTGAGTATCAATCGGGAGGACCTTCCCCCGGAAGCCGTGCTGAAAGGGAAACGAACTCATCGCTGCTTAAAGATCCAGGGAAGAGAGGTGGAATTCAGCGAGGGGTTTGCGGATTTGCATACGGTGAGCTATCAGGAAATCCTGGCCGGCCGCGGCTTTGGACTTCAGGAAGCGCGCGCCTCCATTGAGGTGGCCAAAGATCTAAGGGCCACTTCATAGAATCATGATTATCCTTCATCCGGTTTTCGCTATTTTAGCGCCCAAATTTGTCTGAACCATGAAAGGAATCATTTTAGCAGGCGGTTCGGGTACACGCTTGTATCCGCTGACTCAGACTATTTCAAAACAAATCTTGCCCATTTATGACAAACCGATGATTTATTACCCGTTGTCGGTCCTGATGCTGGCAAACATCAGGGAAATCCTCGTAATCTCGACCCCACAAGATCTACCTCTTTTTCAACGTCTTTTGGGTGATGGATCGCACATCGGACTAAAACTTTCCTATAAAATTCAGCCTTCACCTGACGGTTTGGCCCAGGCTTTTTTGATTGGAGAAGAATTCATCGATCATGCTTCTTGCTGCTTGATCCTGGGAGACAATATCTTTTATGGATACAACTTCTCCCAGATTGTAGAAGACGCAGGCAAAGTTTCTGAGGGGGCGGTAGTCTTTGGCTACTATGTCAATGATCCTGAACGTTACGGTGTAGTCGAATTTGATGAGAACGGCAAAGTACTTTCCATCGAGGAAAAGCCTAAGGTACCCAAGTCTAACTATGCTGTCACTGGCCTTTATTTTTATGACAATTCCGTGGTTGATAAAGCAAGAAAAATCAAGCCTTCTGCCCGGGGAGAGTTGGAGATTACCGATCTTAATCTGCTTTATCTGCAAGAGAAAAAACTGACTGTGAAATTATTGGGCCGGGGAATGGCCTGGTTAGACACGGGGACGCATCAATCCATGCTACAGGCCTCCAACTTTGTAGAATCCATTGAGGAAAGACAGGGCCTTAAGATTGCGTGCCTGGAAGAAATTGCATACAGAAAGGGTTATATTTCAAAAGATCAATTGCTGAAATTAGCCAAACCGTTGTCAAAAAATCAATATGGAGAATATCTTATCAAAGTCGCTAATGAGAGAACAAGAGGTAAAGCAATGGAATCTCTATGAAAGTAGAAAAGACTGGTCTTGAAGGACTTTTAATTTTGGAACCCAAGGTTTTTGCAGATTCACGGGGGTTGTTTATGGAATCTTTTAATGGTTCAGTATTACATGAACTTGGTATCACTGTCTCATTTGTTCAGGATAACCAATCTCATTCCGTGAAGAACGTTATCAGGGGATTACATTTTCAGAAGGCCCCCTTTGCCCAAACAAAATTAGTGAGAGTGATCTATGGCACTATTGTGGACGTTGTGGTTGATTTAAGGGTTCATGAGCCGACGTTTAAGAAAGTATATTGTTTGGAAATATCGGCGGAAAACAGAAAGCAATTGCTTATTCCTAAGGGATTTGCTCATGGATTTTCGGTGCTGAGCGAAACAGCCGGCGTTTTATACAAATGTGATGAGTATTATCATCCTGAGGCTGAAGGCGGACTGTTATATAATGATCCATCGTTGACCGTCGATTGGAAAGTCAGAAGCTCGGATGCATTGGTTTCGTCGAAAGATTTGCAGCTACCAACATTACCGCTTTCAACTTTTTCATTTTAAACAAAAAACATGAAGAAAATTCTAGTAACGGGCGGTGCCGGATTCATTGGTTCCAACTTCATACCTTATTTTCTAAAGAACCAACCGCAGTATTCAGTTGTTAATTTAGACGCATTGACTTATGCGGGCAATTTGGATAATGTAAAGGAAGTAGAAGCACATCCTCGCTATGAATTTGTAAAAGGAGATATATGCGATCGCTCTTTGGTTAATGCACTTTTTGATAAACATGATTTTTTTGGCTTGATTCATTTTGCAGCAGAATCACATGTGGACAACTCCATTTCAGGTCCTGATGAGTTTATCAGGACCAATATCCTTGGCACTTTCCAATTGCTGGAGGCTGCCCGGGCAAAATGGTTTAGAACTTCTTTCGAGCCCTACGACGGATACACCTCCAACCGCTTTCTGCACATTTCTACCGATGAAGTATATGGGAGCCTTGGGCCGGAAGGATATTTCACAGAGAAAACTGCCTATGCACCGAACAGTCCTTATTCTGCTTCCAAAGCAAGCAGCGATATGCTCGTGAGAAGTTATTTTCATACGTATGGGTTGAATGTGGTCACAACGAATTGTTCTAATAACTACGGTCCTAAGCAAAACAACGAAAAGCTTATTCCGACCATCATTCGCAAAGCCTTGGCCGAACAGCCTATTCCAATTTACGGGGATGGAAAGAATGTGCGCGACTTGCTGTATGTACTCGATCATTGCAAGGGCATAGATTTGGCATTTTTTCGCGGGAAAAAAGGTGAAACGTATAATATTGGAGGGCGAAATGAACGGACAAATAATCAGATTGTAGATACAATCTGTGGTCTTTTGGACAGACAACAGCCCCGTGAAAATGGCAAATCGTATAAAGAACTGATAACCTATGTAAAGGATAGGGCAGGACATGACAAACGATACGCAATTGATGCCGCAAAAATTGAATCTGAATTGGGTTGGAAGGCCCAGGAGAATTTTGATTCTGGAATTTCAATAACAGTTAATTGGTACTTGAGGGCGCTAAAAATAAACGAGCGCCAATGTTGATTAAAAGGTGGCCGTCAATAAGTCAATCCCGTCGCAATACTTGCAGCTTTTACTCAGGCGAAAGGGGAATTGATTAACCAGCCTCCCAGCGATCGAGTCGCTTTCCAGATTGTATTTTAATTCAATGATCGCTTCCTGGCTTCTAACCACCATCTTTCTTGTCACAGCCGTGAAATTGTAGTTCAGATTTTTATACGATAC
>JBGPGZ010000331.1:0-5244 GCA_041484175.1 Cyclobacteriaceae bacterium
ATTCTAAACAAATCGGTTGGTCGTTGACCAAGAGTATCACCAATGCGTTGGTAGGCATTTTGATTATGGAAGGAAGATTGACGCTGGACGCTCCTGCTCCGGTCAAAGCCTGGGCCCACGACGATCGGAACAAAATTACGCTCAATGATCTGATGCACGCCAGCAGTGGATTGAAATGGGTCGAAATCTATACGGGACCGAGTGGTGCCACCGATATGTTATTCAAAAAGAAAGACATGGGTGTATTTGCCTCGGGGTGGCCGTTGCAGAACGAGCCTGGAAAAGTCTTCTACTACTCCAGTGGTACAACCAATATTATTTCACGTATTCTCAGGGAAGTTGTGGGGGATCGCGATTATTACCGATTTCCTTATCGGTCCCTTTTGCACAAGATCGGTATGTACAGCGCCGTGCTGGAGCCCGATGCCGGCGGCACGTTTGTGGGAAGCTCCTATTCGTTTGCCACGGCGCGCGATTGGGCCCGTTTCGGACTATTTTATTTAAACGACGGCATTTGGAACGGGAAACGAATTTTACCTGAAGGTTGGGTAAAGTACACCACGACCCCCGCCGTCGCCGCCCCTAAAGGAGAATATGGAGCCCAGTTTTGGCTCAACGCGGGAGCTCCCGGCAATCCGCAGAATCGCCGGTATCCGGATGTTCCAACCGATTTGTTTATGGCCGATGGATTCGAAGGGCAAAATGTCTGGATCCTCCCATCAAGAAAATTGGTCATTGCACGGCTCAGTCTGCAGCAGGGAAATTACCTTGATGAAAATAGATTCCTGGCAGATGTCATTCGCGCTCTTCCTGATTAAAGGCCTTCATTTACCACTCGTAATTTTCAAGGAAAAAGATGGATCGCACATACCCGCCTTTTCGTTTTAAGCAGTTCGAGATCAGACACGAACGCTGTACCATGAAAGTAGGGACCGATGCAGTCTTGTTGGGGGCCTGGGTAACTGTATCGGGCGCCAAAAGATTGCTGGACGTCGGAACGGGATCAGGGGTCCTTGCGCTGATGCTCGCCCAGCGCACTTCGAAAGAAGTAAAAATCGATGCGGTTGAAATCAGTCATGATGATTTTGTGCAAGCCGAAGAAAATGCAGCCAATTCAGACTGGCAGGAAAAAATCACAAACCATCACACTTCGATCCAGGAATACGTTAGTGAAATCCGATATGACCTCATCGTAAGCAACCCTCCCTATTTTATGAAGAGCCTTTTGCCTGCCTCCAACCGGCGCAAACAAGCACGGCATACACTGTCACTTTCCTATGACGAATTGGTTATAGCTGCAAAAAGGCTTCTGTCTCCAACAGGAATATTCTCTGTTATTTTGCCCACATCTGAGGGGGACCGGTTTCTATCTCTGGCGTCGGCGTCCGGCCTGCATTGCTCGCGCCGACTTGCTTTTTATTCACGAAAGCAAAAAACCCAGGAAAGGTGGTTGATGGAATTCTCATTCAAACCCGTTTCAATGGTTACCGAATCTTTAGTCTTGTATGATCGTGGAATGGAGTGGTCTGATGAATATAAGAATCTGACCCGGGATTTTTATCTTTAGAAAAGGTCAGCCATCCATCATTTTCTTTTAGAACTGGTTCCTAAAAAGTTTATCATTGTGCCCTAAATCAAGATCCATTGATAAGGCTGTCTTTACTGATTCTCCTCGGTTCTTCAACTTTTGTTTCCTGGAGCCAATGGCCCGGCCTGCACATCGTAAAAGCGAAGGGCCCGGTGACCATCGATGGAAACATGACCGATCCTGATTGGGCCACCGCTGAGGTGGCCACTCATTTCAAACAATTTTTTCCATTTGATTCATCCTATGCCAAAGCGCAAACAGAAGTACGGATGACCTATGATGATCACTTCATTTATGTGTTCGCCATCATGCATAACCTGGGCCCCCGGAAATATGTAACGCCTTCGCTTCGAAGGGATTTCAGGGGACAGGCATTTGACAGTTTCGTTGTCGTGTTGGACACATACAAGGACAAAACCAATGCCTTTAGTTTTGGGATCAATCCCTTTGGCGTTCAACGCGAAGGGCTTGTATCCAGGGGAGGAGGGGTGCAGGATGACCTTAGCTTGAATTGGGACAACAAGTGGTTTTCGGAAGCTAAAATTTCGGAAGACCGATGGGTATGTGAATTCGCCATCCCCTTTAAGACCATCCGTTATAAGCATGGACTGAGCTCCTGGAATATCAATTTCTATCGAAACGATACGCATTATAATGAACAAAGCACGTGGTCACCGATATCGAGGGCCTTTAATATGATCAACCTTGCCTCGCTCCGGGAGTTGATCTGGGACCAGCCATTAAAACATCCGGGAGGAAACGTTTCTATTATTCCTTATGTCGCGGCGAGGACCGACCACAATTTTGAAGAAGGCCAGCCGGCAAAAACTCAGCCCGCCATGGGAGGGGATGCAAAGGTAGCCGTGGGCCCTGCGCTTAATCTCGATCTTACCGTAAATCCCGACTTTTCGCAGGTGGAAGTCGACCAGCAGGTCACCAATTTGAACCGTTTCGAGATTTTCTATCCGGAAAAGCGGCAATTTTTTCTGGAAAATGCGGACCTCTTCGGAAATTTTGGGTACGCCAATGCGCGTCCTTTTTTTTCGCGTCGAATCGGCGTAACACGCGATCCTGCCACGGGCCAGAATATCCAAAACAAGATCTATGGCGGGGCCCGGCTGAGCGGCAAGATCAACAACCAGTGGCGCGTAGGACTTCTGACCATGCAGGCAGCAGAGGATAAATCTGTCGGCTTGCCTTCTATCAATTACACAGTGGGGGCCGTGCAGCGCAAGATATTTTCGCGTTCCAACATCGGCGTGATCATGATCAACAAACAGGCTTTTCAGGATTCCATCGGCGCTAAATTTACGCGCACACCTTCCAATTACAGCCGGCTCATTGGTATCGATTACACGTTGGCTTCCCGTGACAACCGGTGGACCGGTAAGGCATTTTACCATCGCTCTTTTGACCAGGCAAAAAAGGACAGCGCTTACTCCGCAACGGTGCAATTCACCTATCAAACACCCAAAGTGGAGCTTGATTTTCTTGCGCAAGATGTGGGTGCCAATTTTAGTTCTGAAGTTGGATACACACCAAGAACAAGATTTAAAAGGATTGCCCCCGAATTCTATTACAGCTGGTATCCGAAGTCAAAAATTATCAACAACCATGGGCCGGGAACCGATGTTGATTTCATTGGCAACGATTTGTACGGATTAACAGACGCTGATGCCAATCTTTGGTACAAGATCACTTTTCAGAATACCTCTACTTTCTACATCAGGATCAGGAGGGATTATGGCCAGGCCTTCTTTGCATTTGACCCCACCTTTCCGGTAGACCCAGGCAAGGCTGTCAACTTGCCGGTCGGTTCGGGTTACTACTGGAATTCAGTTATTGTTAATTACCTGTCTAATGGACGGAAGAAGTTGTTCTACACCTTCCTGTCACAGATCGGTCAATACTATAATGGTCAACGACAAAACATAGTTGGGAATATCAGCTTCCGGCTTCAGCCACATGCCACTCTTTCGCTTGACTTTAGCTATAACCGGATCCGCCTGCCAAAACCCTATAACAGCGTTGACCTGGTCCTGATCAGCCCAAAATTTGATTTCACCTTTTCAAGAAAGTTCTTCTGGACTACCTATATCCAGTATAACAATCAGATCAAGAATGTCAATATCAATTCTCGATTACAATGGAGGTTCAAGCCCGTTTCGGATCTTTTCCTGGTGTATACGGATAATTATTTTGCGGAGACGTTTAATCAGGGGCATATCCTGTACCTCGGCCAGCCCCGGCTAAGGGCGGTGGTGCTTAAACTTACTTATTGGATGAATCCCTAAAAATTAATAACTGATTATCAATACGTTACAAATAATTAAATATATGTTTAAACATATATTTCGATAATTGCGTTATACCCCTACAACAAAAACAAAACCTAGTCAACTATGAAAAAAATCAACACATTCGTGATCCTGATGCTGCTTTTTGCAGGCAGTGCATTTGCCCAGACCAAGTGGGTGGCTGATCCGGTCCACTCCAGGATTGGTTTCAATGTGACCCACATGGTGGTGTCTGAGGTGGAGGGTAATTTCAAAGATTTTAGCGCAACTGTGACAAGTAAAGCAGATGATTTTAATGGAGCGGAAGTAGAATTCTCTGCAAAAGTTGCTTCCATCAATACGGAAAGCGAAAGACGCGATAATGATTTAAAATCGGATAATTTTTTCGGTGCCGAAAAATACCCGGACCTTACTTTCAAGGGAACGCTGACGAAGAACGCCGGCAAGTATCAATTGAAGGGCAAGCTTACCATGAAGGGGGTAACCAAGGATGTTACTTTTGATGTAACGTATGGTGGAACCGTGAACGCTTTCGGAGGGCAAAAAGCCGGTTTCAAACTGTCCGGCAAAGTTAATCGTAAAGATTATGGTTTGAATTGGAGTAAAACCATCGAAAACGGTGGCCTGGTGGTCAGTGACGAAGTGGAAATCAATTGTAAAGTTGAACTCAATAAGGCAGCTTAACGCATGAGGGGCTTCGGCCCCTTTTTTTATGGCCATTGGTGAAGATATCCAACAGCGAAAATTCAGGAACCCCCATCAAAAGGCGGCTATTAATCTGATCTATACTTCCAACTGGCTTGAGGGCCGGCAAAAGGACTTCTTCAAGACCTACGGAATCACCAATCAACAATTCAACATACTCCGGATCCTGCGCGGACAACACCCTTCTAAAATTTCAGGAGCTGAGATCAAGTCGAGGATGATCGATCAAAACTCCGACGTTTCCCGGTTGCTCGACCGTTTGATTGCGAAAAAAATGATTGCGAAAAATCAATGTCCGGATGATAAGCGGGTTGCGAATGTGATGATCACCGACAAGGGTCTGCAACTCCTCCACAAAATTGATGATAAAATTGATCACCTGGATGGTCTGCTTTCCAAGTTGACACCAGATGAGGCAAATCTCTTAAGCAACTTATTAGACAAAGCCCGGGGTTAGATCTTTTCCAACTCCTCCTGTACAAAATCCATCAGCTCTTTGATGTAGGCTCTGCTAAAGTCAAATTTTATACCTGCCGCGTAATAGATTTCGGGAATCGTACGCATATATCCGAGCTTCAGTGCGTTCATATAACCTTGAAGCCCGTTCTGTTTGTTCTTTCGAAAATTCCGCCATACGGCAATCGCACCCAATTG
>JBGPGZ010000332.1:0-5204 GCA_041484175.1 Cyclobacteriaceae bacterium
ACGGGTCCGACACTTTTACGCCAAGCCTCGACTCTGTAGCAAAGACAAGCGGCCGGATATACAAAGAGGCGCCTTCCACGGAAGGCACCCAGGACTCATCCACTTCCAGCAAGGTCTGCAATCCGCTCATAAACAGTTCCTCAGGAATTTCCGGCATACACATGCGGTCCAGTGACTTTAACAAACGCTGGTGATGTTTCTGGGCGCGGAAAATGCTGATGTCTCCATCTTTATTGCGATAAGCCTTCAGACCTTCAAAAATACTCTGGCCATAATGCAAAGCGAGCGTCGCAGGAGTTATCGTAAATTCAGCATAGGGCACAACCGCCGATGATTGCCACTGGTCTTTGTCATATTCCGCTACAAACATGTGATCGGATAGGTGCTTCCCGAATTCAAGATTGTTAAAATCTATTTCTGAGATCCTGGAGTGCTTTGTCTTCTGCACGGGAATGCTGTCCGCAAGGGTATTCATAGTATATTGATTGAGCGTGAAGGTAAAACTATTTTTGCGCAATTGCTCACAAACTTTTAACGGTGGCATCAGAAAGTACCAGCAGTAATTCGTTGATTGTTACCAGGTGGTGGTCGTCGTGTTCGGCATCAAACCACGCCAAATCCACCGGCGTAAGAGGCACTTTCAAACGCGGATGAATCGATGATTTTTCAAGATCCTGTTCCATCAGGCTGCGGTATTTTGCGACGTTGTTTTCGCGATGATTGCTGAAAAAGGCCAGGACCTGGCTGATAGGCTGTCTGTTGTAGTCCCCTCCCGGCTCGAATACCGCCGGTGACAAGGGTGAAACCCCTTTTATTATTTCATCGATCCTCCTGTTAGCTATTTGATCAACTTCAGCCAAATGTCCTATGTTCTGTTTCACCGACCATTTGGCATTGAGCTTGGTGGAAAGAATTTCCTCCGAAAAGCCCTTCACCTTTTCTTCCAGCCGGATGATCGTACCCTGAAGTCGTTCAAGATAAAAAGGCAACATCTCTTTGGGTAGACCAAAGGTGAATTGACGTTCAAACCACAATAACTTTTTCATCCTCATTGTCCGTGTTGAAATTCTACGATTTGGAGAACTGCGCTCTCCATAGGTCTTTTAACTGATAGCCTTTGTTGACAATATAAATCCCGGCCACGGTGACCACAATGGCAATGACAATCCGGGTATTGAATTTTTCGTCGAGCACCAGCCACCCCAAAACCACCGCTACGATCGGGTTTATATACGCATACAACGACAGGATGGTCATGGGTAGCTTCTTGATGGCATATGAGTAACAGGCGAATGCGGCTACCGAACCGACGAAGATGAGATACAGCAACGCACCTGCAACGCCTCCCGACCAATGAATAGTTTTGTAATCATCAAACACCAGACTCATTGGAATCAAAAACAACCCTCCAAAAAACATTTGCAGCCCTGCATTGAGAAATGGATTGCTGTTCTGGTTTTTCTTTTTGGTCCACACACTGCCAAAGGCCCAACTGACATTGGCTAAGAAAGTCAGTATGATTCCAACGGTATATTCCCTATTGGAGAAGTCGGCAACGTGTTCGCCGAAAATCAATATTATTCCGCTTAATCCGATCAAAAGGCCTAACACGATCGGAAATGTCGGTCGTTCATCTTTGTTAACAGAGACATTGATGAGGATAACCCAAATGGGCATCAGCGAGCATATGATGGCCGCCAGGCCGCTGGAGACATACATTTCAGCCCAACCGACAACACCGATCCCAAGCGTGATCATAAACAAACCGGCAATGGCTTGTTGAAACATATTTTCGCGGGAAGGCAGCGACGCCTTTCCCACCGTAAGCATAAATCCAATAAGGATGGGTCCTGCCAGAAGAAACCGCAGCACAGAAAATAGAAAGGCAGGAAACTGCGTCACGCCGATACGCAAGGCAAGATAGGTTGTGCCCCAGATCAGGCAAACGGCTCCGAGCGCGAGATAGGCAAGAACAGGTCTGGAATTGCTATGCATGGACAAGTCTGTTTATTCTGTGATTTATTTCCTCTTGATTCCCCTTATCCCAGCTTCTGTTTCTTGTGCAAATTGGATGACTTCGGCCAAAGCATAAAAGTGGAACAAAACTTCTCTTAAATACGGAGAAATAACAGTTTCAGTTTTATGTATTTTGACCATATCAGTTAACACGGAAAATAGCGTATTATCTGTGCAAATAGCCCTTTGCTAAGGGCAGCCATCTAAATCAAGGATTATTCTTTCCTTATCAGAATGTCATTGACGTTGTACCAGACCAGATTGTGTTGGCGCTAATGAAAGGTCGCTGCGACCGTGAATACCAGTCCGTTCTTTTTGGGGCAAGCCTGTTGGTCGGAGGACTCGATCATCACCAATGCGGTTAACCCCGTGCTCAAGTTCAGCCGGTCAGAGACTTTTATACGGCTGTATGCAATATTAAGCCCGCCTGAAAAATAGCAGGACGTGTCAAAGACCTTGTTGTTGTGCCAGGCAAGGAGTGTTAGGTCCACATGGTCCTTGGAATACATGATCCTGAACCGGCTGACACAATCCCGGATGTGCGGTTCGAGCACCAGGTTGGAAAAAACCATGCTGTTGTCAATCGAGAAATTCTTTGTCAGCTTGAGCGTGGTCGTGAGGACGAATGCTGCATCGGATCCCCGGTCGGCAATTCTGTTGCATTGCTCAAGGGCGGCCCCGCCATAGGGGGTGATGACCAGCCTTTTTCCAACATGGAAATTCTTATAAAGCAACGCGAATGTAAAATTGTTTGGCGTTCGGTGATCATAAAGATCCGCCGCTTTGAAAATAAGAAAACCCCAGTTTTTGCGCTCATAGTTGAAATTAAAATCCACCGACGGATTGTCGCTGATGATCCGGCCGCTATACGAAAAGTACCCTAACGAATTCAATCGTGTTGTCAGTTTCACTTTTCCCAGGGGATTGGGTACAGCAGTCCTGGCCGAATCGGGAGGCGCGCCCAGGACGGAAGCGTGCAGGGAGACCGCAAAAAAAAGCAAACAAATCGCTGTTTTCATTTCAATATCAGAAAGCAGATTTGCCAGCAGCTTTCTTTCCGCAAATATTTTATTTAGCCCCCGCTATCTCAACCCGCTTCTTGCTGACAACTTATTTGCTCTTGAATACGTTAAATAAACAGTTTCAGTTTTGTTAATTTTGACCATATCAGTTTAGTCAGGTCTCAAGTTTAAGGTCAGAGCATAATTCATTGAGGAAATACGGACACCTCTGAACTTAAAACTTAGGAGCAAGATTCGAACCTGCGACCTGGAGAACTTGAGGCCTGAGACCCGAAAACAAATAAGTTTATGCAAGAAAGATCAATCCAAGCCGATCATTTGTACCAGGAAGTGGCTGAGCGCATCGAAAGACTGATTGAAAAGAAATCGCTGAAAGTCGGAGACAAACTGCTGTCGGTGCGGGCATTGAGCAAGGAACAAGGCATCAGCCTTAGCACGGCCTTCCAGGCTTACTACCATTTAGAAAGCAAGGGACTAATAGAAGCGCGGCCACAATCGGGCTACTATATAAAATTTTCTCCCCAGCATGCGCTCGATGTCCCCTTGTGTTGCGAGCCGACGGATGAGGTAGTTCCGGTGAGTCTGGATGACATGATTTCGAGCATTTATCACGATCTGCGTTCTGAGAAAATCATAAACTTTTCGTTGGGGGCTCCTTCTCATAAGTTGCTTCCTGCGGCCAAACTAAATAAGTCGATCGTGCAGGCCCTTCGCGACTCGGATGACAGTTGTCTGAATTATGAGCACATCCAGGGAAATATCGCCCTTCGCCAGCAGATTGCACGACAGTCGTTTAATTGGGGCGGGGCGCTGAGTGATGATGACATCGTCGTGACCGCGGGATGCATGGAGGCGCTTTCCCTTTGTCTGAAAGCTATTACACAGCCGGGCGATGCCGTGGCCATCGAGAGCCCTACATACTTTGGTATTTTTCAAGTGATGGAAAGCCTGGGACTCAAGGTGGTGGAAGTTCCCACTGATCCTGCCAGCGGTGTTGACCTGAACTATCTGGAGAATGCCATCACCCGCTTTGGGGTCAAGGCCTGCCTTTTTGTTTGCAACTTTAACAACCCGCTTGGTAGTTGTATGGCTGACACGAAAAAGAAACAATTGGTTGAATTGCTAGCGAGGAAGGATATCCCCCTGATTGAAGATGATATCTATGGTGAACTCTTTTTTGGAAAGACGCGTCCAAGGACCTGCAAGTCGTTTGATAAAAATGGAATGGTGCTGCAATGCAGTTCATTTTCAAAATCGCTGGCGCCAGGATACCGGATCGGGTGGGCGATCCCGGGAAAATTTAAGGAAAAGGTCGTACGGCTAAAAAGGATGAACACGCTGTCCACCAACACGCTTGCACAAATAGCCATTTCGCACTTTCTTCAAAATGGAAGATATGAACTTCACCTGCGACACTTGCGCAAAGCGCTTCACACGCAATGCCTGAAGTATACCCAAGCCGTTTCAGAATTTTTTCCTGAAGAGACGCGAATGACGCGGCCAGAAGGAGGATTTGTACTGTGGGTGGAAATGAACAAAAAAGCCGATGGCTATAAATTGCACAAGCGCGCCCTCAAGCATGGCATCGGCGTTGCCCCTGGACAAATTTTTTCATCGCAAGGGCAGTTCCATAATTATTTCCGTCTGAGCTATGGGTTGCCGTGGAGTGACAAGGTGGAACAGGGGATTAAAACGCTTGGGGAATTGGTCATTAGTCATTAGTGTCATTAGTCAATAGTCATTAGTCATTATTCCTACTTTGTCAAGTTAGACTGCGGGCTGGTTCTAGGTTTCCTGGGATTTGGCTAAAATTATCGTGCCAGGCTCCCAGTTACTCATCTTCTCAGCTTCTTATTTCTCAGCTTCTTACTCCTTTACTTCTTACTCCAGAATCACCCCTTAAACTTTCCCCGGTTGAAATGGGTTGTTATATTTGATTCTCTTATCTATATAACTAAATAAACAGAATATTATGGCCTTTACACTTCCCGCTCTTCCGTATGCATTTAATGCATTGGAACCTCACATTGATGCGCGCACTATGGAAATCCACCATGGCAAACATCATAACGCTTATGTCACGAACCTGAACAATGCCATTGCAGGCACAGACGCCGAGAAACTGAGTCTCGAAGACATCAACAAAAATATTTCAAAGTATCCCAT
>JBGPGZ010000333.1:0-5170 GCA_041484175.1 Cyclobacteriaceae bacterium
AGTAATTGAATAGGCTTAAGTGGAAATAAAAAACCTAATTTTCAAATCCCATCCTGATCGTTGATCCTTAAATCCTGTAAATCCTGATCGTTAATCCTTAAATCCTGTAAATCCTGATCCCGTTTAGGATTAAAGCATCAAATTCCCGTTTTTTGCGACTCCATTGCAAAATCATGAAGAGAACCAAGATCAAAGAACTGTTACGTACAACCCCAGAAGGCCAGACCGTGGCTGTGATGGGTTGGGTTCGCACCTTTCGAAACAACCAGTTTATTTCTATCAATGACGGATCGACGATCAATAATATCCAGGCAGTTGCCGCGTTGAATTCGATCAACGATTCGGTTCTGAAACGCGTCACCACCGGCGCGTGTGTTTCCATTTCCGGAGAATTGATTCCGTCTCCAGCCAAGGGGCAGGCGGTTGAGATCAAGATCAGGAGTCTCGAAATCCTCGGAGACAGCGATGCCGAGAAATATCCCCTTCAGCCCAAAAAACATTCGCTCGAGTTTCTGCGCGAAATTGCGCACCTACGCGCACGCACCAATACCTTTGGCGCGATCATGCGCGTACGCCACGCGATGGCCTACGCAACGAATCAATTCTTTAACGACCGCGGGTTCTTTTATATTCACACGCCCATCATCACCGGCTCGGATGCCGAAGGCGCCGGTGCCATGTTTCGCGTCACCACCCTGGATGCCAATCGACCACCCCGCGGAGAAGACGGCCAAATTAATTATAAAGAAGACTTCTTTGGACGGGAAACCAATCTCACCGTTTCGGGTCAGTTGGAAGTGGAGACTTATGCGCTCGCCTTGGGTGATACCTACACCTTTGGTCCAACATTCCGTGCCGAAAACTCCAATACGACCCGGCACCTGGCAGAATTCTGGATGATCGAACCGGAGATGGCATTTTATGACATCCATGACAACATGCAGCTGGCTGTCGACTTGCTTCAATACCTGGTGACGTATGCCCTTGATAACTGCGCGGAGGACCTTGGTTTCCTGGATAAGCGAGGGCAGGAGGAAGAAGCAACCAAGCCGCAAGATCAGCGAAGCGAATTGGGACTAATTGATCGATTGAAATTTGTGACCGAAAACGAATTTCAAAAACTCACCTACACCGAAGCAATCGAAATTTTGCAGAACTCAAATCCGAACAAAAAAAAGAAATTCCAATACCTCATTGAAGAATGGGGTGTCGATTTGCAGTCGGAGCATGAGCGCTACCTGGTAGAAAAGCATTTCAAAAAGCCTGTTATCCTCTACCATTATCCAAAGGGAATAAAAGCATTCTACATGCGCCAAAATGATGACGGAAAAACGGTTGCCGCCATGGACGTACTCTTTCCGGGGATCGGCGAAATCATCGGGGGCTCCCAGCGGGAAGAGCGCTATGAAAATCTGGTTAACCGCATCCGTGAATTGAATCTTCCCGAAAAAGACCTGTGGTGGTATCTGGAATTGCGCCGGTTTGGATCGGCCCCCCACAGCGGATTTGGCCTCGGCTTTGAGCGATTGATCCAGTTTGTGACCGGTATGACGAACATTCGCGATGTAATCCCTTTCCCGCGGTTTCCCGGAAACGCAGAATTTTGATAGCACGTTAAAACAAATAAATCAAAGACTGTTGTCCGAAAACGAAGAATGGGTAATTCGACCATTGACCGTCGATGACGCTGAAATTTTGTCGGCGCTGTCCATTTCCATTTACAAACAATATTACACTCACTTGTGGCATGACGGCGGCGTCTGGTACATGGAGTACGCTTATAATACTGCTCAACTTCGGAAGGAACTCTCCGATCCAGATAACTGCCATTACCTTGCTTGTTCAGGTCAACTGCCTGTCGGTTATTCAAAGATGCGGTTGCATGAAAAATGGAGGGGACTCGAAAATTGTTCGGAGCTTGAGCGAATTTATATCCTGCGGGAAGCTGCCGGCAGAGGTCTTGGTAAAAAACTGATGGTCATCGCTTTTGACGTTGCGCGATTACACCGTAAGGAAGGGTTGTTTCTAAAAGCGATGGATAGCAGTACCGACGCGATCGCTTTCTATAAAAAACTTGGCTTCGAAATTTTTGACACCCTAACGCTGTCTTTCGAACAAATGAAAATAGAATACCGGGGAATGGTTGTCTTGAAGAAATTGCTGTAAAAAGATACTGATTACCGACCACCGATTAACGGTTCGTCATTGTTCCGCCTTCTTCGTCTGCTTCTTGCCGGACGAACTGCTCCTGGCCGTGCTCTTGGTTTTGAATGATTTCATTTTAGGAGGCGAATAAGAAGTACGGGAGCCCGTGTAGGTAGGACATGAATGTTCCGAACAGGCAGCAATCATCACCGCGAACGCCAGTACAAGAAATAGCCTGGTTTTCATAATCACTGGTTTACCGATACTATCCATACCTGATAAACTTTGATGGTAACCTTCGTGGACAGGCAAAGATGAGGGACAAAGATTGAGCTCCTGCCGACAGGCAAGTTCTTGGAAAAGTGACGGTAGTTTTGCCACGGAGGCACAAAGACCCTAAGGTAGGATACACTCGATTTTAAAACTCAACTGAAATTCTTTGGGTCTTTGTGGCAAACAAAAGAATCAATGAAGTCGAGACGTAAGGTATTATGTAATCAAAATCGCGATTAAAGAAAATGGCCCTCCCCGTGAGCGAGGGATTCGAGTTACCTTCCGCCGCACGCCCTTTTTTTCCCTGGGAGGGAACCGGCGCGCGTCTTGTGTTGCTAGAGATTGTCTTTAAAAAAAGTGCGATGGCGCCCCTGTCACGCCTGCCCGCCGAAGCTTAGCGAAGGTGGGGGTCAGGGGTGAGCAAGGGATTCGAGTTACAATTCGGGTTACTTCCCGCCGCACACCCTTCTTTTCCCTGTGAGGGAACCGTCGCGCATTCTTTCTGTGCATTCATCCCACGCTGAATTTGGTAATTGAAATTGGAATCCCTTTTTTTAACGTTCTAATCAACTTTGAACGATGGAAACGATTGAGCTTTCTGGTGTCATCGGACTTATTGCCTTAGTTTGTCTTACGGCCAATTTTTTAATTGGACTGCTGATCTGGTCGGCTTTTCAAATCAAACTACCTTACAAACTTACCTTGCTTGGTCTGCACAAATTCACAGGCTATGCTGCAGCGATCGGAATCATTCTGCACATCGGCATGATTCCGCTTGATCCCAAGTCGGGGTTTACGTGGGGCGATCTGGTATTGCCGCTGTGGACCGAGCACCAACCTCTTGCAAATGTATTTGGAGCGGTTGCATTTTATATTATTGCCGTCGTTGTGGTCAGTTCTTATTATAAAGAGAAAATAAGCCTGAAGGCATGGCGGTTTTTGCACTATTCCTCTTATGTCGCCGCCATACCCCTATTCATACACAGCATCATCACGGATCCCCGCCTCGAGGACCGTCCGGTTGATTGGTTTGATGGGGAGAAAGTGCTGGTAGAACTGTGCGTCGTGGGGATATCGGGACTGATGATCTATCGCTTTTTTGTAAGCAAAAGAAACCAAGACGGCGGCTCGTTGGAAAGTCAATAAAAACTAAATTGCATTTCTTCTATTCGTAACCTATGAAAAATCGCTTTCTGCTTGCCCTGATTGCCAATCTCATTTTAGTATCATCCACTGCACAAATCTCGCCCTCCAATCTGCGCCGTCATATAAGGGTGCTGGCCAATGATTCTCTCCTGGGGCGGGGCACCGGGACTGCCGGGGAGAGGATGGCGGCCGCCTATATCGAGAATCAGTTTAAGCAAATTTCACTCAAACCGAGGGGCGACGGCAAGACCTACTTTCAATCTTTCCCCTTTAAATCGGGAGTTCATGGAACGGGAAAGACAGGCCAGGCAAGGAATGTCATCGGCTTTATAGACAACAAGGCCGAAAATACGGTTGTCATTGGCGCCCATTATGATCACCTCGGACTTGGAAATGATGGCGGCTCCCTGGACGCCAATCCCCAGGATAAAATTCACAATGGAGCGGATGACAACGCCTCTGGTACCGCTGGCGTCATTGAACTGGCGCGGTATTTTCAAGATAACAACATCCGCGAGGGAAATAATTTTCTCTTTATCTGCTTTAGCGGAGAAGAACTGGGGCTCTTTGGATCAAAGTATTTTACAGAACACCCGACGGTGGACTCCACAAAAATCAATTACATGATTAACATGGACATGATAGGCCGGCTGGATCCGGCAACGCGCAGCGTCGCCGTGAGCGGTACCGGCACAAGTCCGGTCTGGGAAGGTTTGCTAAAGCGTCTTTCCGGCGATAAACTCTCCATCAAAACCGATTCCGCCGGCCTGGGCCCATCTGATCATTCCTCATTTTATTTAAAGAAAATTCCAGCGCTGCATTTTTTCACCGGGTCTCATAGCGATTACCACAAACCGACCGACGATGCAGACAAAATCGATGCTGCCGGCGAGGCTGAAGTACTCAACCTTATCATACGCTTGATCGATCAATTGGATTCGCAGCCCAGGCTTACCTTTCTTACAACCAAAAATAAATCGACGGGCCCGTCCAGGTCCTTCAAAGTTACAATGGGAATCATGCCCAGCTATACATCGACCGCAGAGGGCCTGCAAGTGGACGGTGTATCGGACGGAAAACCCGCGCAAAAAGCAGGCGTGAAAACCGGCGACGTGATCATTCAAATGGGGGACCTGGCGATCAAGGATATCCAGGGTTATATGGACGCGCTGGACAAATTTGAAAAAGGGCAAACCATCCCGGTGAAAGTGAGAAGAGGAAGCGAGGTTGTGTCGTTGAGTGTTACATTCTGATCGGCCATGATTGATTGTAACTGCAACCAACTCATAAATCGCAATGCTCAATTCAATGCTCTCCGGTAAATGCGGTCACTTTGTGCGTGTGGATCGCTCTCACTGAATCTCTTTTGACCGAAGAAAGTTTGCAGAGGAGGATTTAATTACGAATTAGGTTTCGTAATTCGTATTTCTTTTCGCCGTAGTTTCATTCAGTTCCGCAGGAACGAAATATTTGGTAACCACGAATAGTCAAGTCTATCAAGTTCCGTAGGAACGGAATATCATTCAGTGGCAGTTATTGGCGGATGTTGAACGGATGTCGTCCCTAACGGGACTTATACTCGGATTCCAGGTGGTGATCCCTTGAG
>JBGPGZ010000334.1:0-5167 GCA_041484175.1 Cyclobacteriaceae bacterium
CCAGAGCCCCGTTTGGCGATCCGGTATTCAGTGAATGAGAATACGACTGTCAAAGCGAGCTATTCCCGGATGGCGCAGTACCTTCAGCGCGTCTCAAGTGCTGCCGTCGCTTTTCCCACCGATATCTGGTATCCAGTCACCAAGGATGTACGACCGCAGATCTCTAATCAGGCATCGGTGGCCCTTCAGCACAATTTCAACAACGCCCATGTCTTTCTTAGCGTGGAGAGTTATTATAAACAAATGAGCAATCTGATTGGCTATCGCGAAGGCACCAATCTATTTTTGAATACGCAATTTGAAAATCAGTTGATCCAGGGCAATGGCCGGGCTTATGGGATGGAAGTGTTGATAAAAAAAGAAGCCGGCCGGTTTACAGGATGGATCAGTTACACATTGTCAAAGTCCCAAAGACAATACCATGAAATCAATCAAGGCAATTGGTTTCTTGCGCGTTACGACCGCAGGCATAATGCAGCCTTTGTCAGCAGCTACCGGATTTCTCCGCGGTGGTCGGTTTCCGCAGTCTGGGAGTTTATGTCCGGGTCCCGCTTCACTCCGGTGATCGGGCAATATGTTGTGCCTGCTCCAACGCTCGCCGGACTCGACCTGGTGCCCGTGTATGCTGCCATGAATTCTGTGAAACTGGCGGACACGCACCGGCTCGACCTCGGAATAAAGTTCCGGTCAACGCCGGAGAAGAAATTCCAGAGCGAATGGTTTGCAGGAGTCTATAATGTTTACAACCGCGCCTCGCCGATCGGCATAACGATCGTATCCAACGGCGACGGGTCTTACCACTACGAACAACCGGGTCTTTTTGGCCTTTTGCCATTTGTCAGTTACGGATTTAAATTTTGATGATATGAATGCATTGACAAAATCGGGATGGATGGCGATGGCTGGAGCATTCTGCCTGAGCGGCTGTGTGCCCGATCCGCTGGATGTAAGGAATGTGCCAATCCTTGTGCCTCACATCGTTGTTTCTTCGCAAGTGATCCCCGGACAGTCCATCGCAATACTGCTCACCAAATCAATCGGTGCCCTGGATGCAGGTTCTTCCACGGATGCCGGGACATTGCTCAATGAAATTGTCATCAATGATGCCAGCGCGACAATTTCGTATCGGGACAGAACTGACACCCTTCGGTTTATCGGCAGCGGTGTCTATGGCTCCATGAGCACACCCCTCCTGGCCGGGGAGGAATATCATTTGAAGGTAAGCAGCCCCTCGATGGGGAGCGTTTCCGCTTCCGCCTTCATGAAGCCGCAGGTGAAATTCGAATTCGTGAATGCCAGTCTCTACGCGACTGGAAATGATACCTTGGCGAAGGTAGATTTTAAATTTAGAGACGGGCCTGGCAAAAACTGGTACATGATCGATGTCCAGCGATTCAGGTCAAGGCAAGACCTGACAAAACTGCTGAACCCGCGCATATTTATCAAGGTTTTCACGGATGATGGTTTTGATGGTCTCACTGATCACGACAGCCTTACGGTCCCGTTCCGCAGGTTCTCGAAAGGGGACACGGTTTCCGTTTTCCTTGCCAACATCAGCGAGGAATACTACCACTATTTATCCGTGAGCCTCGATAACCGCAATAGTGTGAGTGCTTTGGTATCCGAACCCCTGAACCTGCCAACAAATGTGAATAATGGATATGGTTATTTTAATATGCATTGGCCGGATATGAGAGTGTTTAGAATGAAATAGGGGTGAGGTTGCGGCGCCCTAGCCGTAAGTTTTCAACTTACGGAATCCTTTTAAGCCGGGCCTTCAGTTGAAAACTGAAGGCATTTCAGCCACAAGTTACGCTTCGCTAAACTTGCGGCAGTCCGGGGGGATAAACTTGCGGGCAGTCTGGGAAAATGTTTAGAATAAAATAACTGCGATATTTGAAATGGGAAACCTGAACCCGAAACGGAATGCGAAACTTTGTATGTTTATTGATCCTTTTGTTTTGTTTTTGCAACACGGAAGTCTGTGGTCAACAAAAGGCTGTCTTCATTATCCTTGATGGTATCCCTGCTGATGTTCTGGAGAAGACGTCTACGCCAACTCTAAATGAAATTGCAAAGGTAGGCGGTTATACCCGGGGTTACCTCGGTGGCGAGGCTGGAAACTACAGCCAGTCCCCGACCATATCGGCGGTTGGCTATAACACTTTGCTGACTGGAACCTGGTCAAACAAGCACAACGTGTGGGGTAATGACATCAGCGCACCCAATTATCACTACTGGAATATTTTCCGGATCACGAAAACAACAAACCCTCCGCTGAAGACGGCGATATTCTCGACATGGACAGACAACAGGACAAAACTGATTGGTGAAGGTCTTCCTCAGGCAGGCGGAATAAAGCTCGATTACAGTTTTGACGGTTTTGAAAACGATGCCAAACTATTCCCGCACGACGAAGGACGTATTTTTATTTTCAATATTGATGAAAAGGTATCAGCCGAGGCCGGAAGATACATAATGGAGAATGGACCTGACCTTTCCTGGGTTTATCTTGAATATACCGACGACATGGGGCATAAATTTGGTGACAGTCCGCAACAGACGCAAGCAGTAAAAAATGCCGATGCACAAGTGGGAAGAATCTGGAATGCGATCAAGGCCAGGCAACAAAAGTATGGTGAAGATTGGATGATTGTCATTACCACGGACCATGGCCGAGATGCTAACACGGGGAGAAATCACGGCGGTCAGAGTGAACGTGAACGAACGGTATGGATGGTGACGAATGTTGCGACCAACAAACGCTTTCGGCAGAACCCTGCGACGGTCGACATCATGCCTTCTATACTTCGCCACCTGCGGATTGAGATGCCCGATAATTGCAAAGCTGAAGTGGACGGTGTACCCTTTGTAGGTCCCGTCTCGTTAAGCAATCTAAAAGCAGTCCGCCACGGAAAGGTCATCGAAGTAACCTGGGATGTGATCGATCCGTCAGGCAGGGCTATTGTGCAAATGACAAAAACAAATAATTTCAAAAACGGAGGGAATGATGAATATGTGACTGTCGGGGACGTAGATGTCTCTGCAGGAAAATATGCTTTTGAAATCCAGCAGTTGGATTCAGGCTTTTGCAAGATTATTCTCAAAGCCCCTCATAACTGGTTGAACAGGTGGGTGGTAGAATCAACCAGGTGATAAGGCAGAGCCGAATGAAACAATCATCCCTGATTCAGGCTCCCTGGACACCGGGTAAAAAGGTGCTGTTTCGATTTGTCTTCGTCTACTTCTCTATTTATATCCTACCATTTCCGCTTGCCTGGCTGCCTTACACGGATTGGTTTAGTACAGTTTTCAATTCTCTTTGGATGGCTCCCGTTGTGTGGACAGGAAATCATATCTTCAACCTGGCCAATGAAATCCGGGTTCTACCAAACGGCAGTGGCGACACGACATTCAACTATGTCCAGGTATTCCTATTCTTGGTTTTGGCCATTGTCGCAACAACTGCGTGGTCTCTACTTGACCGGAAACGTCCGCATTACGAAAGATTGCTTTATTGGCTCACCATCATCATACGCTACTACCTGGGGATCGTGGCGTTAACGTACGGGTTTGCCAAAGTAATCAAGACGCAGTTTCCATTTCCTCCCATGACCTGGTTGATGGAATCCTATGGAGACTCTTCCCCGATGCGTTTATTATGGACGTTCATGGGCTATTCGGCAGTTTATAACGTATTCACCGGGATGGGGGAAGTCCTGGGGGGCCTTTTGCTTTTTTTCAGACGCACCAAAATGGTGGGTTCGCTTATCCTTGCGGCCGTAATGAGTAATGTGGTGCTGATTAACTTTGCTTATGATGTGCCGGTCAAATTGTTTTCAAGCCATCTTTTATTGATGCTGTTTTTTCTGCTGGCGCCGGATGTCGCGAATCTGTGGAAGTTCCTCGTCCTTCGGCAGGCAGTGGAGGCAGCGGTATCGCAACCTGTTTTTGTACAGAAAAAATGGAAGTCGATTCTATTGACGGCAAAGCTGGTGTTTATTGTAGGCCTCATCGTTGTCCATGTGTTTAATGGACTATCCATGATCCGGACGAAGAAAGACCTACCGGTGGCGGCAGGGCTGGAGGCGGTCTATGACGTGGATACCTTTGTTCTGAAAAACGACACCTTGCCGCCACTGATGAATGACAAGCGTCGGTGGAAAAGGATCCTGATCGACCAGGGAGGAATGTCCAACGTGGAATATATGGATGGAGCTGTTATCTGGTACCGTTATGACCAGGATACGGTAAAGCATACAATCGCGTTGACCACGCCTGGTTCAAAGACCGGGTATCACTTTTCATACGATCTATCTGGCAGTGCCGGTCATGAAGTTTGGCGTGGCGCATGGAGTGATAGTGATTCCCTTCAATTGACTGTTGCCAGAAGTTCGATGAAGGATTTCCCGCTGGTCAGCCGGGGGTTTCACTGGATCAACGAGTATCCTTTCAACAGGTGACTCCAATCAGTAACAAAAGGAACGCAAATACGTAAGAAAAGGAAAGCCTGATACTCATCAGAGCATATTAAGAATAAGATACGGTAACTCAAAAAGACGCTCTTTTGTATCTGAATAACCTTTAACCCACAACCCCAATGGCCATGAAAAAAAGTCTTTATCCAATCATTTTTATGTTAGCGGTGACGACGCTGTGTTTGGAAACGGGAGCATTGCGAATTCAGGAGAAGAAATATGTATGCCTTCCCTGCGGGCAATCCTGCGATGCAACGCTTCACGATAAAGCAGGTGTTTGTCCAGTGTGCAATATGGAATTGGTGGAGAAGGAAACCTTGAAATTCAAGAACATCGATTTTGCACAACTGTGCGACCGCATGAAAGCCAACAAAGGAATTATTCTGCTGGATGTGAGAAGTAAGGAAGAGTTTAATAATACCAGCCAAACGCTGAACTCTTTTGGCCGGTTCAGGAATGCCATCTACGCAAAACAACCGCGCGGGAGAGGCAGCGTGGGTACCGCTCAAATACATCAGATGAGGATCGCAACTGGCGCGGTGCCGATCAACAGAAAAGGGGATTTTTCACTTTTCTTGGCTCGCGCACCGGGTATTATCCGCGTTCGGTCGCAGGGCCTCTGCGGCGTTTATTTGAACGATTGAACCTAAAATTGAACCTGGAACCAAACCTATGCCACTGACACATAC
>JBGPGZ010000335.1:0-5163 GCA_041484175.1 Cyclobacteriaceae bacterium
AACAACTGATTTGCGTTCGCGTCCCTTATTAATTGGTACTTTCCGTCCGGCCATATCACTTCAACACTGTCAACTTTCTCCAAAATACCCACGCCAAAATGAAGAAAGGGTTCTACGGAAGAAAGATATCCATGAACCGGGTTAAAATACTGATACTGTATGGAGCCTCTATGCTTTACAAAAACCTTTGTTCCAATACCCTCCCGGTTTTGCCGTGGACCGGCGAGCGAGATTCTCAGATAGTTTGAATGAACGTCACCTCCGGTTTGGTTCGAGCGGGACTCCCATATCGATGCCTCATCGTCAATATTATTGACCACCAAATCCAGATCCCCATCGTTATCAAGGTCGGCATAGGCGGCACCGTTCGAATAGTCCGGAACAGACAATCCCCAGGATTCCGTCTTGTCGACAAAGGTCAAATCCCCCCGGTTTTTATAAATGTAGTTAGGTACCTTGATTCCAGGGAGTTCATTTAAAAAGGCTTGTCTTTCCTTGTCAGTGGACTCAGGCAAGCCCAGCTGAGTGGTGTCACCATACACAATAAAATCAAGGTTAGTAATATCCTTTCCATAGCCATTCGTAACAAATAAGTCCTTCAATCCATCGTTGTCAAAATCAGCAAATAATGCGCTCCAACTCCACTCGGTTGCTTCAATACCCGCAATCTGGCCGATCTCGCTAAAAGTACCATTGCCATTGTTGAGCTGCAGGGTATTGCGTCCATATTGTGGTTCATAGCCAAGGGAAATATTATTTTGAAATTTGTCATAGGTATTACCGCGAGGGGTTAACTTCCAGCGTTTGTTATCTTCCGGAAGCATGTCGAGGACGACGATATCGACATGCCCATCATTATTGTAGTCGGCGACATCGTTGCCCATTCCATTGTATGTCTGATGCTTTAGGTATTGTCTTGCCTTATTTGAGAAGGTGCCATCCCGATTGTTGATCCACAACAGATCATTGGTGATAAAGTCATTCGAAACGTAGATGTCCGGCCAACCGTCTTCATTGATGTCTGAAACCGTTACACCCAGGCCAAAACCTTCAATCAGTATTCCGGCTTCGTTCGAGACATCCGTAAACGTCAAATCTCCATTGTTGCGAAACAATTTATCCGTTGACGCCGCTTCGCCGTGGACTGATTTGGGTTTGGATCGATCGCGGTAAAAACTAACATACGCATTTCTCAACAAATACATGTCAAGGTCTCCATCACCGTCATAATCCAAAAATGCACTTTGTATTCCATATCCATCATCCGCCAATCCATACTGAACTGCAGATTCAGTAAAGGTTGCATTTCCATTATTAATAAAGAGAAGATCAGCCCTGTCCTTTTCAGTCGTGTACCGGTTGCCTCCAACGCTTACGAAAATATCCTTGAACCCATCCTGATTAATGTCCACCATAACCACGCCGTTGGCCCACCTGGTGGTTCCTACACCGGCTTTATCCGTGATGTCTTCGAACTGAAGATTTCCTTTATTGAGATACAATCTGCTGGATACCATGTTACCCGTAAAATAGATGTCTTGAAGCCCGTCATTATTAATATCACCGACGGCTACCCCCCCTCCGTTGGAGATGTATTCATAGTCAGGCAGTGTAAGGGAATCTCCAATAACGATCGTGTTTGAAAAATGAATGCCCGTTGTCGCTGAGCCAACGGACTCAAATAATTTACCGGATCGGTCGGAACAATGAAATAAGGCAAGAGAAAATAGCGCCAGATAAATTCGACTTTGCATTTTTAACGATCTCAATGTGTACGCTACTAATCTAAACGAAGATCATTTTTTCAATATGTATGATTGGATCGACTTACCGGTCTCCCCTACCAACAACTGTGTTTGATCCTTTGAAGAAATAAACAGCAACTGCCGCACATCTCCTGCCAAATTCAATCCACTCATGTATTGTGGAACATAGGCGAATCGACCCTTGCCATCATTGAGAAAGACAAATCCCCGGTTTGCGTCGGTTTTCCCCAACCGCACCCGGACGTTAGATTCATTCCCTCCCATCACCACATCCAGATCCCCGTCTCCGTCAACGTCGAAAGGCGCGATTGTATAAACCGGTGAGAACTGGGCTTGAATCGGTAAATTCCCAATTTCAAAATGGGTTCCCTTGTTTTCCAAGTACACGGTTTTCAGCAGATCTGCCTGAAACGTGGTCGCTCCTTCTAATTCGTCTTTCGTAAAAATGTTTTCGAGCGTGGCGTTAGCATACGAAGTATAGTCAGGAAATCGCGGCTTCAGAAAACTGACCTGCCCCAATGCCTCATCCCGGCTTGCATAGGGAAAGGACTTTCCATTGATAAAGTAACAAAAGAACGGATCAACCTGACCATCGCCGTTGAAGTCCTTAAACACAATCGTGGCTGGGTGATCCTGGCTGACTTTGAATTGGTTGTTTACCCCTGCATTGCCGACCATCAAATCCTGATCGCCATCCTGATCAAAATCCTGAGCGATCACACAATTCCACCAACCTTGGGTGGATGTCGAAAGCCACTGCCTGGTTTCGTCTGCCAACACTCCATTTCGATTGATCAGAATCTTTACATACGTCCACTCCCCGACAACGATCATATCAGGCTTGCCATCCTTATTGAGGTCCACCGTCTGGGCATCGCAGACCATTCCTCCCCTTTCCAAAGCAGGTGCCCGCTGTCTTATTTCGTTCGTGAAATGACCCCGGCCATCGTTTATCAAAAGTATGCTTTCAGGCGTCGTTGGATATTGCCTTGGCACAAGCCGGCTTCCCACAAACAGATCCAGGTCCTGATCTCCATCCACATCGATCGGCTCTACGCATGAACCCGCCAATGATTCCGGCGGCAGCGCATTCAAAGCCCTCTTAAAATTCCCCTGACCATCGTTCAGATAAAGCCTGTCTTGAAGCAGCGGGTCGTTCTCAGCAAAATCATAACCTCCGCTTACTACGTAGAGGTCAAGGTCGCCATCTCCGTCCGCATCAAAAAAGGCAGCATCTTCGTCCTGGTGATCTTTGTCCGCCTCAAACGCAACCATCTTTTTAATCCCAAATGATCCACCTCGTTGCTGTATAAACAGTGCTCCACTTTGATGCGCGGGGCCACAACTGTAAAAATCCATCAGTCCGTCGTGATTAACATCCCCCGAAATCATTTTTGGGCCCGAGAATGAGTACATACGGGGAAGCATAAATTGTCGCTTAAAGTCATTCACTTCTGCAGGTGCATGCTTCCATTCGATTATTTCATCCAAATTGAACAAGGGCTTACTTAACGGTGCATAGGCATGTAAATCATGGGCATCCTGGTATTTTGGCGTTAGAACCATCCGGGATGAAACGTTCCTGAACAATTGTGTTTTATTGTCAGGCCAGACGATCCTGACTGAATCAACCTGTTCCTTACCATTCAGACCAACATGCATGGGCACGTACATCGACGATTGATAACCATGTGTCGGAGAAAATTCCAGATATTGAATTGTGTCTCCTTTATAGACATACACTTTTGTCCCCACAACAATTTGTTTTAGGTTTTCCCTGAATAGATCAATGGTGAGAAAAACGGCCTTCTTGTTTTCAACGCCGTTATTGCGAAAGACCAAGGCGGGCTCATTCATCGCGTTGATGATCAAATCAGGATCTCCATCGTTATCGAGGTCAGCATACGCAGCTCCATTGGATTTAAACGTTCTTGCGATTCCCCATTCCTCAGTCTTTTTCGTGAATGTTAAGTCGCCATTGTTCTTGTAGAGAAAATTTCCAACCTGAATCGATGGCATTTGACTTACAATTTGCTTGAGGTCAAGCGGTTGACCTGTTTCGCGGGATTTGAGCTTTTCATCAACCGTAAATTTGAGAAATTGCATGTTTGTGTAATCTTTCTCATATCCATTACTGATGTACAAATCTTTCCATCCGTCGCCATCAAAGTCAGCGAACAAGGATGCCCAACTCCAGTCCGTATTTGAAATACCCGCCAGCTGGCCGATTTCCGAAAATGTGCCATTGCCATTATTCAACTGCAGCATGTTGCGCATGGACTGATCATGAAACCCAGCGTGGATGAGCATGCGGTATTTGTCATAGTTATCGTCTCCGGAAGAGAGTTTAATTCGTTCGTTGGATTCGGGTAACATGTCCAGCGTAAAAATGTCGGGTAACGCATCATTGTTCACATCGGCAATATCGGATCCCATAGAAAAAAGGGAAACATGACCTGTCGCATCGCGTATCGCATTGTTAAAGGTCCCGTCCCGGTTATTTAGGTATAAATAATCCTCCTCGTTGAAATCATTGGAGATATAGATATCCGGCCAGCCGTCCCCGTTCACATCCGAAACTGCCAATCCGAGTCCGAAGCTTAACACATTATTGATAATGCCGGCTTTTTCGGACACGTCGCTGAACTTACCGTGATTATTTTGAAAGAGTTTACTCTGAAATTTCGAGCCCTTTTGTTTTCTGTAATTGACCAGCAGGTTACTAAAGCCTGCGTACTTCGGCAAAGAATGATTCAGGACAAACAAATCCAAATCCCCATCCTTATCATAATCGAAGAAGGAAGCATGGGTTGAATACGACATGTCGGCAATACCATAGGTATCCGCCTGTTCGGTAAAAGTTTGATTTCCATTATTAACAAACAAAAGATTTTTGCGCAGCAGTGAATCGCTCATAGCCGACCTGCAGACGTAGATATCCAGCCAGCCATCTTGATTAACATCCGCCAAAGTCACTCCCGTCTTCCATCCTGCTGCGGCGGCAACCCCGGCCTTTTGGGTTATGTCTTCAAACTGAAAGTTGCCCTTGTTCAGATAGAGCCGGTTGGGAACCTGGTTACCCGAAAAGTAAATATCGGCCAGGCCATCGTTGTTGATGTCTCCTACCGCCACGCCTCCTCCATTGAAATAATAAGGGTAGTTCAGGACATTGTTTTCTCCATCCTGTACGACGGTGTTCTCGAAGGTAATACCGGTTTCCCCGGAACGCAGTTCTTCAAAGAGTTTCTTCGCCGACCTTTCAGAACACCCCGAAACAAACAGGGTAATCGCCAATCCCAGCGATAACGCATTCCCGATTCGTTTGCTTCTTACTGCTTGATAAGCCATTGTATGTTCCTCATCAACTAAACCACCCCCAAAATTATGAATTTATGAA
>JBGPGZ010000336.1:0-5146 GCA_041484175.1 Cyclobacteriaceae bacterium
AGAAGAGGAGTAGGGCAAGGGCACAAGGAAATCTGCGGGAAATTAATTTCAGGATTATTAACACCAACGAGCAGGAATAAATATGGCCAGGCATTGGCGGGGATTAGATATTGAAGTTAGTCAAATAATTAGTGAAGCGCCATGGATCGACGGAGCTCGTTCAAAATGCCGAAAATCTCCTGTTCATTAAAGCGGCGGTGAGCAGTTTACCACTTCGGTCGGGTAGTTGACGGTATTCAGGCATGTTTTGAATTGATATTGTAAATTGCCAACTAATTTAGGATATGCAACTCCACGTCATAAACACCGGCTTCTTCAAACTCGATGGCGGAGCAATGTTTGGCGTGGTGCCCAAATCCATCTGGCAAAAATCAAACCCACCGGATGAAGAAATCCCGATAGCTACGCCGCTGTTTTTCGTTTGGATAACCATTCGCACATCCGCCATTTAGTCCTTACTTTTGCCGGCACATTTACGAAATCTCTACCTGTGACATTGATTAAATCGATTTCCGGCATCCGGGGCACCATCGGTGGCCAACCGGGGGAAGGCCTCACCCCTGTTGACATTGTGAAATTTGCTGCGGCCTTTGGCACATGGGTCAAATCCCGTAAAGGCAAAAAAGTGGTTATCGGCAGGGACGCACGTCTTTCCGGCGAGATGGTCAGCACGCTTGTCAGTTCAACCCTTTTAGGTCTTGGGCTCGATGTCGTTGACCTTCGATTGTCCACCACGCCGACTGTCGAAATCGCGGTCGTCCTTGAAAAGGCAGGAGGAGGTATCATTCTCACCGCCAGCCATAATCCGATTCAATGGAACGCACTAAAGCTCCTCGATGAAAATGGCGAGTTTATCTCCGCTGCCGAAGGTGCCGTTGTTTTAAAGTTGGCCGAGGAAGAAAGATTTGATTTCGCCGAGGTTGAGAAATTAGGCAAATACAAAAAGGACGATTCTTATATCAAAAAACACATCCGCCTGATCACGAAACATCCGATGGTCGATGTCAAGGCGATTCGGAAAGCCAGATTTAAGATTGTGGTGGATGCGGTCAATTCTACAGGCGGTGTCGCCGTGCCGGAATTGCTTAAGGAATTGGGTGTCAAGAAAACTAAAAAGTTATACTGCGAGCCCACCGGCCGATTTCCCCACAATCCGGAGCCGCTTCCCGAACATTTAACAGAGATATCAAGGGTGGTGAAAAAAGGAAAATATGACCTGGGCATCGTCGTTGATCCGGATGTGGACCGTTTGGCGCTCATTCAGGAAGACGGAACCCCCTTTGGAGAGGAATATACGCTGGTGGCCGTGGCCGATTATGTGTTGGGCAGAAAAAAAGGAAATACGGTTTCCAACCTTTCTTCTACCCGGGCGTTGCGCGACATCACTGAAAAAGCAAAAGGAAAATACACGGCAGCGGCGGTGGGCGAAGTCAATGTGGTTACGGTCATGAAAGAAACCAACGCCGTTATCGGAGGCGAGGGAAATGGTGGCATTATCGTTCCCGACTTTCACTATGGCCGCGACGCGTTGATCGGCATCGCTCTTTTCCTCACCCATTTGGCACAATCAAAAATGACTGCCTCCCAACTGCGCAAGCAGTACCCGGTTTACTTCATTTCGAAAAACAAGATTGAACTGACACCCCAAATCAATGTGGACAGGGTACTCGAAAGCGTGAAAGAAAAATATATTCATGAAAAAATCAATACCAAAGACGGCGTGAAAATTGACTTCGAAAAAGAAAAAGAGTGGGTGCACCTGCGAAAATCCAACACCGAGCCAATTATCCGAGTCTATGCAGAATCGACGTCGGAAAAGAAGGCGGATGGATTGGCAAAAAGATTGATAAAAGAGATAGAAGAATTAATTTCATAAAAAAAGAGATGCCTGAATAGGTGACTTATTTCTTGTAAAAATTATCAATAATTATAGACATTTGACCGAACTATGAGAGTGTATTTAGACAACGCTGCCACAACCCCGCTGGACCCGGAAGTATTTGAGGCCATGAGACCTTTTCTGATGGAGGATTTTGGAAATCCTTCTTCCACGCATGCTCACGGAAGAAAAGTGCGCGCCGCCGTAGAGTCGGCACGCAAAAAAGTTGCCGAATTACTGAGCTGTACGCCCGGGGAGATCATCTTTACTTCCGGGGGTACCGAGGCTGACAATGCAATTATTATCAGTGGCTTGCAAACCTACGGAATCAAGCACGCCATCACGACGCCGATTGAACATCACGCGGTTATTCACACCCTTGGGATTTTGGAAAAACAGGGGTCCATCCAACTTCACTTTGTTAGCTTGGATGAAAAAGGGCATGTTGATCTAAATCATCTGGAGGATTTGCTAAAGAAATATCCGGGTGCCCTGGTCTCGCTGATGCATGCCAACAACGAAATCGGCAACCTGCTCGACATTCAGCGCGTGAGCGAACTCACCGATGAGCACAAAGCCTTTTTCCATTCGGATACGGTTCAGACAATGGGTCACTACCGCCACGATATGAAGGCCCTTCGGATTTGCGGCTTGACGGCTGCAGCCCATAAATTCCACGGTCCCAAGGGCGCAGGCTTTATGTATATCCGCAAAGACCGGAAGATCTCTCAATTTATTCACGGTGGGACGCAAGAGCGGAACATGCGGGGAGGAACGGAGAATACCTATGGTATCATCGGCCTGGCAAAAGCACTGGAGATTGCTTACCGCGAAATGGCTAGCCATGAAACTCACATCAAGGGCTTGAAGGCGAGGATGATCGAAAAACTGAAAGAAACTATTCCGGGCGTCTCCTTCCACGGTGACTCCGCCAATCTGGAGAAGAGCTTGTACACGGTCCTGAACGTGAGCTTGCCCGAATCGGAAGAAAACGACATGCTGCTTTTTAACCTGGACTTGCAGGGTATATCTGCTTCGGGGGGCAGTGCGTGTTCCAGCGGAGCAACCGCTGGTTCTCACGTCTTAGGCGCATTGTATCCCAATTCCAAACGCGGTGCGGTCCGCTTTTCTTTTAGCAAATACAATAAGCCGGAGGAAATTGATTTTGTCGTCGAGAAATTGTCCGCAGTTTACGGCATTCACGTTTAGCCAGAGGGATTATCAGGGCTAAAGCCCTTGTTATCACTTGGCATTTAACCCCGACCTTAAGGCCGGGGTTATTAGGAAACGATCTCGAATGGGCTTCAGCCCTGAACCGATCGCCGACGAAAAGAATTCATCACCTTAATAAATCGTGAAAAACCTTAAATTTAGTCAACCATCAATCGTGACCATGACGATCCTGAAAATCCTCAAATCCTGACCATCCAGATGCAGACTGTTTCAATCATCGGCTCCGGCAATCTTGCTTGGCATTTGGCACCCGCCCTCGACAATGCAGGTTTTGCGATCAAAGAAGTTTGCAGCGCAAATCCCAAGCATGCCGAAGCTTTGACAGAGCGTTTGTATCGGGCCGAAGTAAAAGCGACGCTCGATTTTTCCACCAGCACTTCATCGGTCTTCATCATTGCTGCCAGTGATGATTCTATCAAGGAAATTGCACAGGAAATTATTTTACCGGATGAGGTAATTCTTGTTCATACCTCCGGAAGCCAGCCACTGAATTTGTTGCAATTTGCCGCAACAAATCATGTAGGCGTATTTTATCCGTTACAGACTTTTAGCAAGACTAAAAAAAAAGTGGATTTCAAAGACGTTCCCATTTTCATCGAAAGCAGCGATGAGGAAACTGAACGCGTGTTGATGCAGATGGCCAGCGCTGTTAGCACCATCGTGCGACGCGTTGGATCCGAAGAGCGAAAAGCCCTTCATGTTGCAGCGGTATTTGCTTCCAACTTTACCAATCACATGCTCACTATTTCCGGTGATATTCTTCGTCAAAATAGTCTGAGTTTTGATTTGCTCATTCCCCTGATTACCGAGACAATCAACAAAAGCCTGATGATGGGCCCCCAAAATTCACAGACAGGGCCTGCCAGAAGAGGCGACCTCCAAGTATTGGACTCGCACCTTGAGTTTTTGAAAGAAAATGAACGGGTTGCTGAAATCTATAAACTTATTACTCAGCACATCATCGACCAATATGAGCCCGAATAAAAATCCAGGAACAAACCTAAATGCCTTTATTTGTCTATGGAAAATCCCAGACGCATTTACAATCCCGTTCAGAAAGATCATGTAACCTTTCTGAAAACCTCCGAAGAGACGCACGGAGAATCGACGCTCGTAGAGGTGGAACTTGCTCCAAGGGGCGGCGTAGGTTTGCACTACCACAAGACCTATTCGGAAAAATTCGATTGCGTGGACGGTGAATTAAAGGTTCAGGCAGGCAAAACAATTCACACACTGTTGCCGGGTCAAACCGTGACTGCCATCCCGAATGTCAATCACCGTTTTTTTAACACGTCGGACAAGGTCTGCAAGTTTCGCGTTGAGCTAAGACCCGCCAGCCGTGGATTTGAACAATCGCTGCAAGTCGGCTATGGCCTTGCGCGCGACGGGCAGACCAACGACAACGGGTTCCCCAAAAACCGGTTTGCCCTCGCATGGCTTTTTGAGATCAGCGAAAGCAACCTCCCGGGGTGGATGAGCATTTTTGAATTTATCTTGAGGTGGCAGGCCAAAAAAGCAAAGGCGAAAGGCCTCGATCAGGAATTAATCAAAAAGTATGTGAAGTTCTGAAAACCGGCCTCTCATCAAACTTAAGTCCCATTGGCTTGAAAATTGCTTAATTTTAAACCCTTAACAAAAAATTTAGACTATGCGAACATCCCTCCTCTTCGTCTTCATGTTGCCGATCACGGGAACCCTTACAGCCCAGACGCCCGACAACAGAGACCCAACCGTGACGGAAGTGTGGACTCCCAAACCAAAAAAAGTCACCCCGGGTCCCGCTTATGGTGAACCTCCTTCCGACGCCATCGTCCTGTTTGATGGAAAGGACCTTGGCAAATGGTCATCAGTCAAAGAAGGCGAAGCAAAATGGGAAGTCAAAGACGGCGCGCTCACCGTAGTCAAGGGCGCGGGTGACATCAAGAGCAAGCAAACTTTTGGCGACATCCAGCTACACATCGAGTGGCGTGAACCCACCAATCTTTCCGGCGAAGGACAAGCCCGCGGTAACAGTGGTATTTTTTTTCAGGAAAA
>JBGPGZ010000337.1:0-5138 GCA_041484175.1 Cyclobacteriaceae bacterium
CAACATCAACACGGTGGTCAAGGATGGCGATGCATCCACTACCAACTTTTGCTGGGACTCCACACCCGCATTTAGTCCGGATGGACGGACTTTGTATTTTTCTTCAAATAGAAAAGGGGGCTTTGGAGGATTGGATATTTACTCGGCGCAGATGGACTCCCGCGGCCGGTTTGGAAAAGTCAGAAACCTGGGACCCGACTACAACACCCCGGGGGACGAAACCTTTCCCTATGTAGCTGACAATGGGAAGCTTTATTTTTCCTCTGATGGGCAGCCCGGCTATGGCATGCTGGATATTTTTGTGGTGAACCGCGCTAATGGAAAGACCGTAATAGAAAACCTGGGGCAGCCTGTGAATTCCACCGGCGACGATTTTGGCATTTTTCTTTTTAAACCTGATCGCGGCTTTTTTACTTCCAACCGCGAGGGGGGAAAGGGCGATGACGATATTTACACCTTCGTCAACGAGGACCCCAATTTGAAAGTGGTCAATTATTATTTGCAAGGCATTACTTATACAACCCGGAAAGACAGCGTACGACAAGTCCTGCCCGATACAAAAGTTTCGCTGCTCGATACCAAAGGCGACGTAATGCAGGATTATGTGACCGGCAATGACGGGAAGTTTTTATTTCGCGTATATGAAAATGAGAACTACACATTGATTGGCGAAACAGATGGTTATCTGACCAAGCGGCAGCCCTATACGACCCTTGGCAAGTCTGTTCCACTGGAAACGCTTAAAGAATTGGTGACCAACATCACGCTTGACACTATCCTTGTATTAGACCGGAAAGAGAAAAACAAGATCTTCGTCCTGGAGAATATTTATTTTGGATACGACAGCGCGGATATAAGACCGGCCTCTGCGCGGGAACTTAACAAACTGGTTGACCTGCTTAACGACAACCCCGAGATCAAGATCGAAATGAGCTCGCATACGGATAGCATCGCATCGGATGAATACAACAATGCCCTGTCGCAGCGCAGGGCGGAATCAACCGTCAGCTACCTTATCAGAAAAGGAATTGCCCCTACTCGTCTGGTGGCCAAAGGTTATGGCGAGAGCAAGCCCATCGCACGCAACACCAATCCAAATGGTACTGACAATCCCGAGGGTCGCCAGCGCAACCGTCGAACTGAATTTAAGATTCTGGAGATTGGCCCAACCCTCAAAAAAGCGGACGAGTTGGATGATGATGATAAGTATTTCAAGAATGATAATAACAATTAGACATTCTTGTGCGTGTGATCAACGCCAATCAACTTCTCAAATAATTTCTCCAATTCGTTAAAGTGCAGGTCACTGTCAAATTCCTTGTCCGCCTTTTCTTTTCCGTGAAGTGCAAGTTCCCTTTTGGCCTCCGGATGGGTGTATAAATATTCCAATTGACTGGTCAGCTGATCCGTATTATCCCATTCAAACAACAAGCCGGTTTGGTTGTGATCGATAATTTCAGGGACGCCGCCGGCATTTACACCCATCACCGCCACTCCACAGCGCATGGCTTCAATTACCACCAACCCAAAGGCTTCATTCCGGCTGGGCAAGACAAGCACATCCATACCCATCATCGCTAACTTAGGCTGCGTAAGAAACCCTTTGAAAACGACATGATCATGAAGGTCTAATGCAGAGACCTGTGCATGAAGCGATTCCTTGTAGTCTTTATACATCACGTCACCAACGATGTAAAGTTTTGCAGGGATGTTTTTGTCCCACAGTTTTTTCACGGCTTCAATCACCAGGTGCTGTCCTTTCTGAAATTCCAGGCGGCTGAAAACGCCGATGTTAAAATCTCCCTGGTGGGAAATTGTTAAAAACGCTGTTATGAATTCTTCATTTTTCGGAGGGGGGGCAGCAACACCATAATAAAGACGCAGAATCCGTTCCGGCGGTACGGGCAATTTTTCCAACGCATCTTTTTTTAACTCGTCCGTAATCGTGATCAGCAAATCGATGGCAGAATAAATCCACCGGTGGTAAGGATCTTTTTTCCGATGGGCCAATGGCATTTGCCGCGTAAACACAAGTTTGAAAGGCCTTTTACTGATGCGCCTGGTCAGCGCAGCCAATGGCAGGTCGTCTTTGTGATGCGCGTGAAGGATGTCAATTTGATGCTCGGAAATAAGCGCGGCCAATTTCCGCGCGCTTTGCCAGGGAAAAAACTTGCTTCGCCGTTTTAGGACGTTCGTGGGAATTCCACCTTTATTTCCAAGCTCCTCCAGCCGGCTGCCCTTCAACCGAACGCTTCTTACCTGATGCCCTTTGCGCTGAAGTTCCAGGCAACAGCGGTGAAAGTAAAGCTCAAGCCCTCCAAGGGCAGGGACAACACAAAGTTCCAGCACGTTCATGCATCAGTAAACAAATTCGCGTTCCTGGATTTTCACGGTTACTTTCTTTTGATCGGAAGCCTCGACGCGTCCGATCACTTTCGCATCCACATCAAAACTTTTGGAAATCCCGATCACCCGTTGGGCATACTTTTCTTCCAGGTATACCTCCATCCGGTGACCCATGTTGAAGACCTTGTACATCTCTTTCCAATCGGTTCCGCTTTGTTCCTGGATGAGTTTGAATAAAGGGGGTACCTCAAAGAGGTCGTCTTTGATTACATGAAGGTTATCAATAAAGTGCAGCACCTTGGTTTGAGCCCCTCCACTGCAATGCACCAATCCGTGAATTTGCGGCCTGAGTTGTTTCAATACTTCAATGAGAATCGGAGCATACGTGCGGGTGGGTGATAGCACGAGCTTACCAATGTTTACATCTATGCCGGGAATGGAATCGGTTACTTTGTAGTCACCAGAATAAACAAGATCCGGGGGGAGATCCTTGTCGTACGACTCGGGGTATTTGGCAGCATAGGTGTTGTGAAACAAATCGTGGCGCGCCGAGGTGAGCCCGTTGCTTCCCATGCCGCCGTTATAGGCGTCTTCATAGATGGCCCTGCCGGAGGAGGCCAACCCAACAAGGACATCGCCGGCTTTGATCCGGTCGTTGGAGACGACCTCATTTTGCTTCATCCTGGCTGTTACGGTGCTGTCTACCACGATCGTTCGAACGAGGTCCCCCTCATCGGCCGTTTCGCCGCCGGTGCCAATGATGTTAAGGCCATGTTTGCGTAGCATTTCCAGCACCTCTTCGGTGCCATGGATGATGGCCGAAATTACTTCGCCCGGAATAAGATTCTTGTTTCGGCCGATGGTGGAAGATATCAAAATATTCCCTGTTGCACCAACGCACAAGAGATCATCCACATTCATGATGATGGCGTCCTGTGCGATGCCTTTCCAAACCGAGAGATCGCCGGTTTCTTTCCAATAGACGTAGGCAAGGGAAGATTTTGTTCCCGCGCCATCGGCGTGCATCACCGTGCAATACGCAGGGTCGTTGATCAGATGATCCGGAACAATCTTGCAAAACGCTTTTGGAAAAAGGCCCTTGTCCAACTTGCTGATGGCCTGGTGCACATCTTCCTTAGAGGCGGAAACTCCGCGCTGGGCGTAGCGGTCAGAATTCAATGGATCGGTGTTTCGAAGTGCAAATGTAATCAGGATTTGAGGATTGATCAGGATTGATCAGGATTTAAGGATTATCAGGATTGGAGGACTCTGGAAACTGGATTCTGGACACTTTAAACCTGAGACCAGAAACATTCTACCCCATTAGCGACTTCATCTTAAACACTTCCCATACAACGATTCCAAGACATACCGAAATATTGAGCGAATGCTTAGTGCCGGCTTGCGGGATTTCCAGCGCGAGATCGGCCTCTGCGATGACCTCTTCGCTGACACCATGGACCTCATTGCCAAAAACGAGACAGTATTTTGTTTCGGGTTTGGGAATAAATTTTTGAAGGGGTATGCTTTCGGTGGTTTGCTCAACGACCACAATCTTGTTACCCTGGATTTTTAGTTTCTTGATCGCTTCAGCGGCGTCTTCTGCATATTCCCATTCCACGGAATCCGTTGCACCCAGCGCCGTTTTATGTATTTCCCGGTGAGGGGGTGTGCCTGTGATGCCGGTAAGATAGATTTTTTCAATTCGAAATGCGTCGGCCGTCCGAAAAGCGGAGCCGACGTTGTGCAGGGAGCGTACACTATCCAGCAAGATGCAAACCGGGATTTTTTCAGCTTCTTTGAATGCCGGAATGGAAATTCTTCCAAGCTCTTGCAATTTGAGTTTTTTCATCTGTTTGAAATTTTTGACACCCGGTACGGGGTACAAGGTACGAGGTGCGAGGTTTGAGGTACAAGGTGTGAAGTTATTGAAACCGGTAAAACAAAAAAAACGTTGAAAAAAGAATGAACCTGATTTTTCTTTTGATCCCTTTCCAAATAACGGCCATTTTTCCAGGCCAGGACCCATGGAAGAATGTATATACCGAAACCGCCTGGGCTGCACGTGATTCATGGCAGAAAGCAGCTATAATCATCAGTAAACTCCGCATCACTTCGGGCAGCCATGTCGCTGATCTCGGTTGTCATGAGGGGTACATGACCGTAAAACTTTCAAAAACGGTCGGAACAAAAGGAGCCGTTTTTGCCGCCGATGTCGAACAAGCCAAGTTGGACAAGTTGAAAACCCATTTGGAAGAGCGAAAAATCACCAACGTGATTGCCGTCCGGTGCGACTTTGACGATCCCAAACTACCGGTCGGCACTCTGGACGCCGTGCTCATCCTCGATACGTATCATGAAATGAAGGCCCATGACAAAATACTCGGCCACATCAGGGCCTCTCTAAAATCCGGCGGCCGGCTCGTCATCTGCGAACCAATCGCTTCGGAAAGAAGAGATTTGCCTCGCGAGGGACAGGAGCGCAAACATGAACTGGGTATGAGCTTCGCACTCCAGGATTTGAGAAAAGCAGGGTACCAAATTGTTTTCTCGCAAGACCCTTTTGTTGACCGGGAGAAAATAAAAGGGGATAAGATGTGGATTATAGTTGCTGCACGATAGCATAATTTCAGGTCTCGAGTCTCAGGTCTCAAGTCTCAAGTTTAATTTAAAGTCTAAAGTTGAAAATCGAAACCTGAGACTTGAGACTCGAAACTTGAGACTATATTTGGGTTATGGCCGGCATCAATGCAATGGAAACCCCTTTAATGAAACAGTACAATGTTATCAAG
>JBGPGZ010000338.1:0-5135 GCA_041484175.1 Cyclobacteriaceae bacterium
AGACCGGATGGGTGTCGTATCCCATCATGCCTTCGGTTAGATTGGTGGTTGCACCCGACTCTATGTTGTATCCATATAAATCGGTATTGGTGCTCATGGCATAAGCAGTCCCGAATTTCTTTTTAGCAACATACACGACGAACTTGCCATCGGGGCTCCACGTGAAATCTTCTTCGCCACCGAACGGTTTTTGAGGGCAGTCATAGGGCTCGTCTTTCATGATGTCCTTTCCTTCACCCTTTTTTCCATCTATCACCGGCTGGATAAAAAGATGACTGAATGAACCGTCTTCCCATTCGTCCCAGTGCCGGTAGTTCAGTCCATCATAAATCTGCACTTTCGATTTGTCCAGATCCGGATAGAAATCCTTTCCGAAAACACTTTTCATTTTTACTTCCTGCATGCTGATGATGAACCGGCCATCCGGGGAAAGATGTTTGTCCGTGATGAACTCACCAGCATTGCCTATTTCTTGCGGTGCGCTCCCTGGCAAAGGAAGGCTGTAAAGTTTTGTAACGCTCCGGTCTTCGGCCAGGTTGGGTGTGCTCACGCTATAGATGACGCTTTTGCCATCGTTGCTGATGCCAACACCGCTCAACCGGTCCAACTGCCAAAGAAGTTCCGGTGTCATATAGTTTTGGGCCTGCGAGGACAGGCAGGATACGGCCCCCGCGATCAGGAAAATAAATTTTTTCATATCTCGATTAAATGAGGTGGGAATATAGGAAAAATTAGAGGAAGAGCCGGTTAACCCCACGGCGAGGATTGTCCTCAGTTGGCTTTTTTCTCAAGGGCATGCATTCTAGATTCGAGGTTTTCAATTTCACTTTGCTGGTAGCCAAGTTTGCTCCGGTTTTTGTTGACATATTGAATTCCATCTTTAGTCGCTTCAACAGCTTCCCGGTATTTCTTTTGTTTTTCTAAAATATCTATTTTAAGGCGATAGCACCACAATTCACCTTCCAGGGCGATGCCCTGATTAATAAGCACCAGCGCTTCGTTCAAATCCTTATTGTTGTAGAGATAATACTCTACCGCGTTGGCATAGGCGTCCGGATTTCTTGATTTCCCGGTAAGCAATTCCCGCTTGACGAAGTCAATCAGTGTATCCTCGGTCTCGGTCAGTATTGAAAAATGAATCTGCGTTTTTTCCCATGCCAGATAGAGTTCAGCGTTGTTGGGAATTACATCTATATCAAAAGTCAATGATTCGTAAAAACGGCGGGAGACCTCGGATTTAACCTGAAAGCGAACAACATCATTCCTTTCGTTATAACGGCTTGTTCCATACAGGGAAGTATCATTGTTAATAATGACTGTCCATTCCTTTGAATCCGGAATCGTAAAAAGTGAATAACTCCCGGCGGCCAATAGTTTTGTTCTTATCGTAACGGGTTTGCTGAAATAGATCTTTGTGCAGCGTCCGGCTCCGGTCCGCCACATTTTGCCAAACGGTATTAAACCGTTCATGATTTTGCGGCCCCGGGCAGCAGGGCGCTGGTAGTCAATTTTGATGATGGTAAAGCCGACCGTTTGCTCGATGTGTCCCTTTGGACTGAGATCCGGAAAAACCATTTGTGAAAGTACTTGAATGGGCAGCGATGCGATGAAGAGAAGAAAAAGAATGTTCCGCATGATGCTTGCTAGTTGTCCTTTTCCATTGAATTTACTTCCAATTTAAAACCTACCCCGTGATAATTTGTAATCTGCACGGAAGAATCGTCCTTCAGGTATTTTCTCAATTTTGAAATAAACACATCCATGCTCCGGCCCATGAAGTAATCATTATCACCCCACACTGATCTTAATATTTCCTCGCGCTTCAACACGCGGTCCTTATGAAGGCAGAGTAGCTTAAGTACCTCGGCTTCCTTTTGCGTGAGGGTCTTGATGCCGGAAGCATGCTGCAACAACAGATTATGGCAATCAAACTGATAGGTCCCTAATGAAAACTGTTCATCGGTTTTAGATTGCAGCCCGTTTGACCTCTTGAGAAATACTTCGATGCGAAGGGAGAGTTCCTCCATGCTGAATGGCTTGGTGAGGTAATCATCACCTCCCAGCTGAAAGGCTGAAATCTTATCCTCCAGCATCGACTTGGCTGTAACAAAAAGGATCGGTATCTGCTGATTTGTTTTGCGGATGCTTTGCGCCAATGCAAAACCATCTATTTTGGGCAACATCACGTCCAGGATGCAGAGATCAAAAGGCTGGCTGGAGAAAAGCCGGTGACCTTCCTCACCATCGGTACAAAGCGTTACATCGTACCCTCGGATAGACAGGTTGTCTTTGATTACAAAGCCCAGACCAGGGTCGTCTTCTACCAAAAGGATTTTAGCGTTCATGCCGGGGGCAAACTGATTCTAAAGGTACTTCCTTTTCCCGGCTCGCTTACGAGGGAGATTTTACCGCGGTGTGATGCAATAATGAGTTTTACATAATTCAAGCCCAGGCCAAAGCCTTTTACATCATGCACATTACCCGTAGGCACGCGATAAAAGCGGTGAAATACCTTCTTTTGGTTTTCAGGGTCAATGCCGGTTCCATGGTCTTGTACTTCGATGATGATGTGGCCAGGGCCATGAGCGGTCCGGATTACTATTTCAGGTGGACGGTTTGTGTATTTGATGGCGTTATCCAGCAGGTTAAAAAAAACATTGGTCAAGTGAAGTTTATCGACCGAAGCCTGATCCGGATTCGCGTTCAAGTCCAGTCTTATTGTACCGCCTTTTTCTTGTAGCGCGAGCGAAATATTATTGACCGCTTCCCTGATCAAATCGTGAATATTCAAAAGCTCCTTCTTGAGGCCAACGTCTTTGTTGTCCAGCCGGGCCATTTGCAAAACGCGTTCGACCTGTTGTTTGAGCCGTTGATTTTCATTTTCAATGATAGTCGCGTAGTTGAGAAGTCGTTCCGGGCTGTGCACAATCGATGGATCTTTCAGGACGGAGGCTGAAATACCGATGGTGGAAATGGGTGTTTTGAATTCATGCGTCATGTTGTTGATAAAATCCTTTTGCACTTCTGACAACCTTCGCTGTTGAAGGATGACAAACAGGGTATAGACAAAAAAGAAGATGACAATCAGAAGCACTGCTGAAGAAAAACCCCAGATACCCATCTGACTGATCAGGTTGGCCTGTACTTGCGGGAATTGGACTCCGAAATAGTATCCGTCATTTTGCAGGGAGGGGAGTTCCTGACTTTTGAATTGAACTTTTGTCTTTTTTGGAGACACATAATTTCCGCCGGTCATACATTTGTCGATACAATCGTAGACACCATACTCAAAATCGGCGGTAATGCTGCGCTTTTCAAATTCAGTGACCAGGAGGAATTCCAGCAAGCCGTTGTCAATGGGTCCGTTGATATTAACGATGAAGTAATTGGTGGAGATCTGTTCGACTGGATTGTTGGATGGGGAAGGCGTGCCATTGATCTTAAAAATCTGGGCGGCCACATTGCCCAATGCAGTATTGACGTCGCGGTTGAATTGGTTCTCCCGCAGGTCAAATGCCCGCCGGACCCAGTAAATCTGAGTGGTAACAATGCCCGCGATACTCAGGGCAGCAAAAATAACAACAATTCGCAGGGTCGTGCGGCTCACCTTTCAAAGTTACTAAGTATTAAAAACACGCCCGGAAGTTTAACAAGTTGTTAACACTTTTTATCGTTTTGTTAACAGTTGGGCATGATTTTATATAAGAGACTTGTATCGTTCAATAGAACGGTCTAAGTTTAACCCAAAATTCAACCTCATGAAAAAATTACTCTTTCTTCTGGCCCTGACAGCAATAACCTGCGTTGGCTTTAGCCAGCAGGCAGCGAAACCGACCCCGGGAGTCAATACCGGCATGGGCGATATGGCCGTGTTCGAATGGGCTTCGCTATCACACGACTTTGGTAAGATCAAGCAAGGTGTACCGGTCTCGCACGAGTTCAAATTTACCAACAAGGGAAAAGTGCCGCTGGTGATCACCAATGTTCAAGCCTCTTGTGGCTGCACTACCCCGGCCTGGTCAAAAGATCCAATTCCTCCCGGCCAGGAAGGATTCATCAAGGCTACTTACAACGCAGCAGCAGCCGGCGCTTTTGATAAGACGGTCACCGTTAACGCCAATATCGAAACGGGATTTGTTCAACTGAAAATAAAGGGAGAAGTCTCAACCACCATACAATAATCCGATCAACCGGAAAATGAAAAGTCAGGTCTTTTGGCCTGACTTTTTTTAATGGGAATACACAACATGAGAAACACGAAGCTGCAACGCTGTGGAATTCGCTGCCTTAAGTTATAGCTCACGCACCCAAATGTTCCGAAAACTCACAGGATTGCCGTGGTCTTGCAGCCGCAGTGATCCCTTTCCGTGAGGTTCATACGTTGGAAGACCTCTGTAGCCGGTAGCGCCCCAAATCGATGTATTGTTTTGAATAAGGACTCCATTGTGAAATACGGTGACGCGTGCCGGAGAGATCAAACTTCCGTTTTCACTGAAACGCGGAGCATTGAATACCGCATCATAGGTTTGCCATTCCCCCGCCTTTCTTGTTGCATTGACCAACGGCATGTGCTGCTTGTAAATAGAACCCGCCTGGCCATTCGAATAGGTTAAGCTTTCATAACTGTCCAATACCTGAAGCTCATATTTTTCCTGAAAAAAAATACCACTGTTACCGCGGGCTTGTCCTTCGCCGGAAAGATTGGTGGGTTCACGCCACTCGATGTGTAGCTGGATGTCGCCAAAAGTTTGCTTGCTCTTGATGTCGCCCGCGCCCTTGACTATGGTGAGCGCGCCGTCTTTGACTTCCCATTTTGCTTCGCCTTCTTTGGCTGATGACCATTTGCTAAGGTCCTTTCCATCAAAGAGGACGATGGCGTCGGAAGGAGGTTCACCATAAGCAGGACCCGGGGTGACTTTTTTTGGTTTGGGAGTCCACACTTCCGTCACGGTTGGGTCTCTGTTGTCAGGCGTCTGGGCTGTAATGGTTCCCGTGATCAACAACAGGAAGACGAAGAGGAGGGATGTTCGCATGGTCTAAATTTTTTGTTAAGGTTTAAAATTAAGCAATTTTCAAGTCAATGGGACTTAAGTTTGATGAGAGGCCGGTTTTCAGAACTTCACATACTTTTTGAT
>JBGPGZ010000339.1:0-5105 GCA_041484175.1 Cyclobacteriaceae bacterium
CCTGGCGGCATTCAGGCAATGATGAGATTTATCGCCCAAAACATGGTCTACCCTAAATCCGCCAGAAGGTCTAACATAGAAGGTCGCGTTCTTGTTGGCTTTATCGTAAACCAAGACGGAGATATTGAGGACGTTAACACCCTGGTAGGCATTAGTCCCGATTGCGATGCCGAGTCAGAAAGGATCTTAAGAGCAATGCCACGATGGAAACCGGGATTGGTTGACGGGCGACCGGTCAAAGTTCGTTTTGTGCTTCCGATCAATTTTCGGTTTGACTCGCCAAAAAGAAATAAACATTAGGTCAACGGGTTAGACCTCCTGCTATTAACAGGACAATCAGAATAGCAATCAATACAATTAACCTTCTGCCATTTGAAATCAGCTTCATAAAATTATCGCTGCCCGGCGTTTCAAGCAAAGCGATGAACAGAACTATTGTCGTGCAGCCAATTAGAAAAATGAATACCGGTTTCATTGCATTTCAAATCGATATAGGAATGTTAAAGGCCAAGTAATCAAATTCCAGTTATCCTTACGCAATAATTCCTGTTAAATGATTGTTGTGTTATGGTTAGGAGAATGAAGAGAATCAACTTTACCACAAAGTGACTTAATGAAAAGTAAGTATCTTCAATGATGGGAGACTCAAAAATAAGAAACTACCGGTGGCTTGTAGTCTCCTTGCTGTTCTTTGCAACGACGATCAACTACCTGGATCGACAAATCATTGGTTTATTAAAACCAACGCTTGAAAGGGAGTTCAACTGGACGGAGACCGACTTTGCCCACATCGTGATGGCCTTCACGGCCGCCTACGCAGTTGGTCTCGTGTCATTTGGAAGGCTCATCGATAATATCGGCACCAAAGCTGGATACTCATTGTCCGTCATCATCTGGAGCCTTGCCGGCATGCTGCACGCACTTGCCAGAAGCGTTGTGGGATTTGGTATCGCCCGGGGCGCATTGGGTATCGGAGAAGCAGGCAATTTTCCCGCGGCGATGAAAGCCGTTGCGGAATGGTTCCCCCGGAAAGAACGCGCACTTGCAACCGGTATTTTCAACGCGGGCACGAGCATCGGTGTAATCATGGCATTAATGATAGCGCCATGGATTCTGGTGACGTATGGTTGGCAGCAAGTTTTTTGGTTAACAGGAGGACTCGGATTTCTGTGGCTGGCCTTTTGGCTGTGGCTCTACGAGGTACCCTCCAAACAGAATCGGTTGACCACCGAAGAATTGACCCTCATCACCAGCGATCAAAGTACGGATTCCGATGAAAAGAGAAATTCCAGGGATAGCGGTGGTGCGGGCCAGCCGATCCGTTGGTACCGGCTTTTTGCAATTCCCCAAACCTGGGCATTTATTACAGGAAAATTTCTCATTGATCCCATTTACTGGTTTTTCCTTTTCTGGCTGCCATCTTATTTTTCGTCCACATTTAGCCTGGATTTAAGAAAACCCAGTCTTCAATTAATGATCATCTATGCTGCAACGACAATCGGCAGTGTGGGAGGCGGATACTTTTCGTCATGGCTTATAAAAAGAGGTTCGCCAACACTAGAGGCCAGGAAGACGGCCCTATTTATTTTTGCCGTGTTAGAACTTTCCATCATTTCCGCTCAATTCGTAACAAATAGTTGGGCGGCTGTTGGAATCATCAGCCTGGCGGTTGCCGTTCACCAGGCATGGGCTGCCAATGTCTTTACGATGGCTTCCGATATGTTTCCAAAGGAGACAGTGAGCTCCGTTGTTGGAATCGGCGGTATGGCAGGAGCCGTCGGAGGAATTCTCTTTCCAATGCTGGTTGGCTATCTATTAGATGTTTATAAAGAACAGGGTAACCTTGCGGGTGGCTACAACGTGCTATTTACACTGTGCGGATTTACCTACTTGATTGCATGGACGATTATCCATTTCCTCACCAGAGGGGCAGGTGCAAAATTTGAGTAGCTTTACAAGGGCTAAGTCTCAAGTCTCATGCCTGCCCGACGAAGCTGCTTCAGCGCAGTCGGGTCTCAAGTCCAAAGTTCGCAGGGTCCAATTACTAATTACCAATAACAAATTTCTAATTACCAATTGCCAATGACTAAGCACAATTCCGCTCTTTGGTTTTGTCTATTGCTTTTAATTATTCTCTCATGCAAACCCAAGAACGATCTTTACACCAAGTGGGAAGCTTATCGCGGTGATAAGGGCAGTAATGCTTATTCGAGCCTGGACCAGATCAACAAAAAAAATGTCAATCAGCTTGAGGTTGCATGGACCTACCATACCGGAGATGGGGAAGAAGGAAATCGCTCCACAATTCAATGCAACCCGATCCTTGCAAACGGAATGATGTACGTCACATCTCCCAAATTAAAGTTGATTGCATTGGATCCAGCCTCAGGAAAGGAAATCTGGAGATTCGATCCTTTTATCGGCGCAGAAGCACACGGAGTTAACCGGGGCGTTACCTATTGGGCAGACCAATCCGATAAACGAATTCTTTTTTCGGCCGGGCCTTATCTATATGCCCTCGGTGCGGATGATGGGAAGGTGATTCCTGGTTTTGGCAATCAAGGGAAAGTTGATTTACGCGAGGGGCTAGGGCGTGATCCTGCCAAGATTGAGGTCACGGCAACAACGCCTGGCGTCATCTACCAGGGTCTGTTAATACAAGGATCAGTCGTCAGTGAAGGCTACGAATCCGCACCCGGATTTATAAGGGCCTATGATATCAGGACCGGCAAAGTGGTCTGGATTTTTCATACCATACCACAGCCGGGAGAATTTGGTTATGATACGTGGACAGAAAAAGCATATTTGCATGTGGGAGGCGCTAATTGCTGGGGAGGCATGAGCCTGGACCAAAAAAGAGGGATTGTCTTTGTGCCGACTGGGTCTCCTGCCTTTGATTTTTATGGTGGAAACCGCAAGGGAAAAAATTTGTTTGGCAATTGCTTGCTGGCGCTCAACGCCGCAACCGGAGAACGGATCTGGCATTATCAATTGGTTCATCACGATCTTTGGGATTATGACCTGCCTGCCCCACCCAATCTTGTTACCGTAAAACACGAAGGCAAGGAAATCGATGCGGTTGCACAAGTTACAAAGATGGGAATGGTATTTTTATTTAACCGCGAAACGGGCGAGCCCTTGTTTCCGATCGAGGAAAGGCCCGCTCCGCCTTCCGAACTGCTAGGTGAAGAGGTTTGGTCAACCCAACCTTTCCCCGCGAAGCCTTTGCCATTTGCCAGACAGCAGTTTTCAAAAGAAGCCATCACCGATATTTCTCCCGAATCGCATCAGTTCATCCTTGAACTAACTGCCGGTTACAGGATGGGATCGATCTTTACCCCACCCAGCGTAAATGGTGTCATTCAATTTCCCGGCACACGCGGCGGCGCCGAATGGGGAGGCGCCTCTTTCGATCCGGAGAACGGCGTCCTGTATGTTAACGCCAATGAAGTTCCGATGTCGATCAAAATGAAGCAGATCGATATTTCGGCGCAAAATGGACTGCTTGCTTCTACGGGTGAAAGGATTTACGAATTGAACAATTGCACCTCGTGTCATGGTGGCGACCGTGCAGGTACCAGTGTATTTCCATCCCTTAAGAATTTATCCGGAAGGCGGTCGGAAAAGCAGTTGGCTACAATACTAAAAACAGGAAAAGGACAAATGCCGGCTTTTCCCAATCTCTCCAAAGAGGACACGGAAGCGTTGCTTGCATTTCTCCTCGATAAGAAGGATTTAAAAAACAAGTCGATTGCAGTACAAAACAAGATCGAAAAGGAATACAAATATGTTCATGATGGGTGGAATGCATTGATGGATCAGTCGGAGTATCCCGGGGTCAAGCCGCCCTGGGGAACACTGAATGCGATCGATCTGAACAAGGGGGAAATTCTCTGGAAAGTGCCGCTGGGTGAATATCCCGAACTTACCAAAAAAGGGGTGCCGCCAACCGGTACCCACAATCTCGGTGGCCCCGCGGTTACCGCGGGCGGATTGGTTTTCATCGGTGCCACAAAGGATGAGTACTTCCGGGCCTTTGACAAGGATACCGGCAAAATTCTTTGGCAATATAAACTTCCGGCGGCGGGTTACGCCACACCCAGTGTCTTTCAGATAGAGGGCAAGCAATACGTCGTTATCGCAGCGGGAGGCGGAGGCAAAGTGGGCTCCAAATCGGGCGATGCGTACGTGGCTTTTAGTCTAAAAGACTAATCCTCCTATCGGGTTCAATCGAGTTGCCGATACAATAATTCAGATTCGAATTGCTTCCCCAAACTTGACAGCGTAAAACTGACGTTTTCTGACTGTCATTTCTTATCAACAAAGTTTTTCTCCTGATTGGGATCGCCTTTGCCGACGTAGACCGTCACCTTTGGAAACGGGTAAACAGGCCTGGTCATGACCGCATTGCCTTTTTCCATTTTGGTCATCACCACGCGTTCGGGCGCTTTATTGTTTTCAACCCAGTCCCGTATCAGCTTTACCCAATCGACATCGCCGGGACCCGGCCCACCGTTGCAGTGCAAGACACCGGGCAGCAAGAAAAGACGAATGTAGGATTGCACAGTTTTATCTTTTTGTTCTACTTCCTGATAGTGCGTAATGGTCGCAAAGGCTGAAAGGGCGGCATCATTCCACCCGTGATACATGATCATTTTTCCTCCGCGCTTCTTAAAGTCAGTGTAATCCGGTGAGGTCGCATCCAGGAAGGCTGAAGCATACCGTGTGTCTTCAAAAAAGGTTGCAAAATCATATTGTTTATAGTCCCAATCCGGGTTATTAAAAACCAAATACTTAAACATGTTGATGCCAAATTGATAATGCAGGCTCGGCATGTTTACGTTGGGATTTGTACCGGAGATCCAGATGTCCCATGCGCCTGGTTCGTTTTCGGCACCATAAGGAAAGCCTGGATAAATAAAGTTTTGTTTACCGGTGGCTGCCGCATAAACCGTCTTGATCGCAGCCAATTGCGCCGCCGTAAAACAATGCTCTCCGGGTTGATCACCGGGGCAGACAGGCAGCGAAGAAAAATTGAACTTGCAATCTCTCGGATCATTTAGGATATGATCGGTAATCCCGTCAAGGGCATCACATTGTTTCAG
>JBGPGZ010000340.1:0-5088 GCA_041484175.1 Cyclobacteriaceae bacterium
ATCTCCAACGTATTTCAAATCGTGCCTGCCCCATTAGTGCGCTATTCCATTGACCTGGTCGTGGACAACATTCGCATTTACCGGTCGCTTGAAAAAGTAGGAGTGCAACAGGATTTTTTTTTGGTCTTTGCCAGGGGTATCCTGATTTATGCGATCTTGATTTTGGTGGCAGCCTTGCTTCGCGGGGTATTTCTCTATTACGTGCGTCAAACACTGATTGTGATGAGTCGGCGCATCGAATACGATTTGAAAAATGAAATATTTGCCCATTATCAAACACTGCCGCTGAGCTTTTACCGCCGAAATAATACCGGGGACCTGATGAACCGCATTTCGGAAGATGTTGGTCGCGTGCGCATGTACCTGGGCCCTTCCATTATGTACGGCCTCACACTCTTCACATTGATGCTCATGCTTATCCCGGTTATGTTCAGCATCAGCGCCAAACTCACCTGGTATGCACTCATTCCGCTGCCGCTGCTTTCCATTAGTATCTTTTATGTCAATAATATCATCGAACGGCGGTCCGAAGAAATCCAAAAGAGCCAATCCAGGCTAAGCACCTTTGTTCAAGAGGCCTTTTCGGGTATTCGCGTCTTAAAGTCGTTTACAAGGGAAAAGGAGTCCGTTCTGAAATTCACGCGCGAAAGCGATGACTACAAGCGCCAATCCCTGAAACTTACCAACGTGCAGTCCCTCTTTTTCCCGCTGGTGATGGGGCTTGTGGGGTTGAGCACCGTTCTGACGGTTTATGCCGGAAGTGTAGAAGTGATCAACGGCAACCTTACCCTGGGCAACATTGCCGAATTTATCATTTATGTAAATATGCTCACATGGCCGGTAACCCTGCTGGGTTGGACGAGCAGCCAGGTGCAGCGCGCAGAAGCCTCCCAAAGAAGAATCAATGAATTTCTGAAAAATAAGACCGACATCGTTTCGGAGAAAAACGTATCACGGGAAATTGCGGGGAAAATTGAATTTAGGAATGTTTCCTTCACCTATCCTGACACGGGCATCAAGGCGCTGAAGAACGTCTCCTTTGAAATCAGCCCGGGAGAATCGCTCGCCATTATTGGAACAACCGGTTCCGGAAAAAGTACTGTTTCTTATCTGATCGGAAGATTGTACGATGTCACCGGCGGTGAAGTGCTTATTGACGATATTCCTATCCGGGATTATGAGCTCATCAGTTTGCGCAGCCAAATCGGGGCGGTGCCCCAGGATGTGTTCCTATTCAGTGATACCATCTACAACAATATTGCTTTTGGCCTCGCCAGGCCTGACGAGCCGAAAATCATTCAAGCTGCAAGAGACGCCGACGTGTTCGAAAATATTATGTCCTTCCCGCTCGGTTTCAACACGCGGGTGGGCGAACGCGGCATTACCCTCTCCGGCGGTCAGAAACAACGGGTTTCCATTGCCCGGGCGATTGTCCGCGAACCGAAGATCCTGATGCTCGACGATGCGCTCTCGGCGGTCGATACCAAAACGGAAAACAACATCCTCAATAGCATGAAGAAGATCATGGAGGGGAGGACCAGCATCATCATCTCGCACCGCGTGTCTTCCGCCAAGCTGGCCAACAAGATTGTAGTTCTTCATGATGGTATGATGGTGGAGGAAGGAACACACGAAAGCCTGTTGACTAAGGGAGGGGTTTATAGCGACCTGTATGAAAAGCAGATGCTGGCGGATGAACCTTCCGTTAGCCTCGGGCCGGAAGACTTGACGCAAATCAGCTAAAAAACATACCTCAGCCCAACCCCCCCCTGAAAGCGCTGGTATCCCGGGTCAAGAAGCGCATCGGTGAACCATTCAATTTCAATAAATGCTGAAATAGGAAGTGTGAAATAGGAATACTCAAATCCGACAACGGCCACCGGCCCAAAGGTGAAGCGGCTTTCATTGAACTTGCCAAACTTGCTTTCAATAACTCCGTCCTCAAAAAGGTAATCATATTGCAAAGTGGTTTTGCGCCATTGCCATCCCAATCCTGCATAAAGCTGAAGGCCTTGCGCCAACTTTGTTGCATCCCATTGGTAAAGGAACTTCGCCTCCAGAAACCAATCGCTGAGCGCCTTGTGCGCCAGATACTTGACCGATTGATCTTTATTCAGCTTTAAGGAATCGGGCAGGTAATTATTAAAAACATTGCGATAGTACCGGTTGTACAATCCACTTGCCGCCTTCCCTCCATCGGCGGCAAATGCCCAGTGTTTGCTCGGATAAAATTTGTACGTTAAAGCAAAGGGGTCGCCCAACTTTAAGCCAAGCCCCTGGTACGGATATTTACTGTCGAGAAAAATAGGACACATGATGAGCGCCTTGCTGCGCGAAATTTTGGGGACATGGAAGCGCGCGCTCCGGGTACTTTTGGTCTGTGCAAAAGCCCCCATCCCGCCAACGAGCAGAAGAACAAGCACAACCAGGAATTTAGGCAATCGCATTAGAGCAAATATACCCTTTTTGCGCTTAATAGCCGGTGAATTGTCGAAATAAGGGACCTGGCTTTAAACTGCTTCCTTGTATTGCATTTTGTGAAGTTGGGCATAGTACCCATCCCGCGCCAAAAGCTCCTCATGCGTACCAATTTCCTTGATCTCACCCTTGTCAAGTACGATGATTTTGTCCGCCTTTTGAATGGTAGAAAGCCTGTGTGCAATCACGATGGCTGTGCGGTTGGTCATCATTTTCTCGATTGCCTCCCGTATCATCTCTTCCGTTTCATGATCAACCGAAGAAGTGGCTTCATCGAGCACCAGAATCCTGGGGTCGTATACCATGGCCCGGATAAATGAAAGCAACTGGCGCTGGCCCACGGAAAGCGTGGCCCCCCGTTCCATGACGTTGTAATCCAATCCACCCGGCAGCCGTTCAATAAATTTTCGGGCACCGACCAGATCCGCTGCGTGCAGGATCATTTCTTCCGTGACTTCGTCATTGCCAAGGGCAATATTGTATCTGATCGTGTCCGAAAATAAAAAGACATCCTGGAGTACAATCCCGATATTTTTTCGAAGTGCCGTTAGGTCAAACTCCCTGATATCAACACCATCCACTTTAATGCTGCCGCGGTTTATTTCATAAAAGCGATTCAAAAGATTAATGATGGATGATTTGCCAGCCCCGGTTGCCCCCACAAGCGCGATGGTTTCTCCCGGATGAATTTTGAGATCTACGTCCTTCAATACGTAATCGGCATCGTTGTAAGCAAACCAGATATGTTCAAAAGTGACTTCCCCTTTTACTGTTTCTGGCAGGTAGTGGCCGTTAATAACCAAATGGTCTTTATCATCGAGCAAATTCATGATGCGGGAAGAACTTACAATTCCCATTTGCAGGGTGTTGTAGCGGTCTGCGATCATTCGTATAGGCCTGAAGAACATCTGGACGTACATGATAAAAGCAGTAAGTGTACCGATTGTGATACCCGTATCTGCCTGGTTGATAACGCCTTTTGCGCTATACCAGACGAGGAGACCGATTCCCATGGCAGCAATTATCTCTGCTACCGGAAAATAAACGGAATAATACAGCACCGATTTCAAATGGGCATCTCGGTGTTCCTTGTTAATGTCCTTGAACCTTTCAAATTCCCGCTTTTCGTTTCCAAAAATCTGAACGATGTGCATCCCGGTAATGTGTTCCTGCACAAACGAGTTAAGATTCGACACGGCGTTTCTCACATCGTTAAATGCAACCTTGATTTTTTCTTTGAAGACATAGGTGGCCAGCAACATCAACGGGATCGTGGACAAACTCACGAAGGCCAGCCGCCAGTTTTCATAAAACATGAAACCCAAAATAAAAAAGATTTGGAGCAGATCGCCTGCCATGGCGGCAAGTCCCTCACTGAATACATCGTCGAGCGTTTCCACATCCGAAATAGTCCTTGTGACCAACCGGCCGATGGGCGTTTTGTCAAAAAACCGGACCCTCAAGTTCACCAGGTGAGCATACAACCTAATGCGGATATCCCGAATAACGTATTGACCAATTCTGCCGGAAACATAGGTGTGGATATATTGGAGAACAGATTGGGCCAAAAGAAGTCCGAGCAAGACAATCATGACATACACCATGGCCACGTAATTGCCCACGGCAACGTGTTCATCAAGCGTAAATTGGATCAACTTCACGCGCACAGGACCGAGTACGCCCAATACAACAGTCAAAAACACCACCAGGTAAAACTTGCCCTGATAGGGTTTTACAAACTGAAGAATGCGCCCCAGTACCTTAAAGTCGATGATGTTCCCGCTGCTTACCTTTTCTTTTTCCATACCTCACCCCTACTGGGAATCTTTATAGGAATATATTCTTTGGATACTTCACTTTTATTAAATACAAGCCCTCCGGGGGAACATTCATTCCGGCTTTTTTTCGGTCTTTGCCGTCAATGATCTGCTGGAATTGACGCAATGAAATCTTTCGAGAACCCACGTCCAGCAATGTTCCTACGATCGCGCGAACCATTCCCCGCAGGAACCGGTTGGACGTGATCGTAAAAACCAATAATTCGCCTTTTTGATTCCAGCGTGCCCGTTTAACCTTACAAATAAAATGATTTACATCGGTTTTGACCTTGCTGAAACACTCCAAGTCATGCGAACCTACTAATAACGCAGCGGCCCTGTTCATAGTTGGCAAGTCGAGGTCGCGATAAAAATAATGGGCATAACCGGCCAGAAAGGGATCCTTAACCCGTGTGATCTTGTATTCATACCCTCGCTCACGGGCATCGTAACGGGCATGCGCATCGGGCTTTACCCTGACCATGTTCTTGACGGCAATATCCCCGGGCAGAAATGCATTGAGTCGCTGCAGGAGTCTTTCAGGGTCCGGTTCTTTTTCGATATCGGTATGAAAAAATTGTTGGCGGCAATGAACTCCCGCATCCGTCCGGCCGCTACCGACGATGCGGACCGGCTCGCGCAATAATTTGCGCAAGGTGTCTTCGACAACCTCCTGTACCCCGACTGCATTCTTCTGATTTTGCCAGCCATGGTACCGGGTGCCGATGTAGCTGATTTCAAAGAAGTAACGCATTCGAAAAAAAAGGAGTAAGGGGTAAGAAGTAAGAAGTAA
>JBGPGZ010000341.1:0-5085 GCA_041484175.1 Cyclobacteriaceae bacterium
GATGGAAAGGCATGTCCTCTCTCGCTGCTCGAAGGAAAACGTTTTGCATTCATCCGTGGCATACCCATGATGCTGGGGCCGCAAGCAAAATTTGCACAGCATGGCGAATCGCGAACATGGGTTAGCGACCGGATGCCGCATCTGTCAACGATTGTAGACGAGTTGACTTTTCTAAGAGCCGTGAGCACTGATCAGTTTAATCATGCTCCTGCGCAATTGATGGTGCATACCGGCTCGCCCAGATTGGGCAGACCGAGTCTGGGTTCCTGGGTGACCTACGGACTGGGAACGGAGAATCAGAACCTCCCAGGATTCGTGGTATTGACAAGCGGTGGCCACAATCCCGATGCTGGCAAGAGCGTATGGGGTAGTGGATTTCTCCCAAGCGTGTACCAGGGGGTGCAGTGCCGAAGCGAGGGCGATCCGGTTTTGTTTATGAAAGACCCGGCGGGGATGGATCGGGATTTAAGAAAAGCTTCTATCGATGCGATCAATGAGGTGAATCAGCAGGAGTATGCCGTGTACAAGGATCCTGAAATCCTGTCGCGAATCTCGCAGTACGAGATGGCCTACAAGATGCAGATATCCGCACCGGATGTGATGAACATTAATGATGAGCCACAATACGTTCATGATATGTACGGTACGAAACCCGGCCGGACATGCTTTGCGAATAATGTCTTGCTGGCGAGAAGGCTCGTTGAAAAAGGAGTGCGTTTTGTTCAGTTGTTCGACTGGGGATGGGATAGTCATGGCTCCAACGAGATCGAAGCTCTCGAGCTGGGCTTTATCAATAAATGCAGATCGGTTGACAAATGCATAACAGCGTTGATACTTGACTTAAAGCAGCGCGGCCTGTTGGAAGAAACCTTGGTGGTCTGGGGCGGAGAATTTGGCCGGACACCCATGCAGGAAAACCGTGATGGCAGGAAAGCGCCATTTAAAGGGAGAGACCACCACACCGAAGCGTTTACAATCTGGATGGCTGGCGGTGGCATTAAGAAAGGTTTTTCATACGGGGAAACGGATGAAATAGGATACCACGCCCTCAGTGGAAAGGTAGAGGCATTTGATATCCAGGCCACCATTCTCAACCAGCTTGGATTTGACCACGAACAATTCACCTATCCTTTTCAGGGCAGACCGTTTAGGCTCACCGATACCCGAGGGAAAGTAATTACCGACATCATTGCGTAGGGTCACCGAACTTCAATTTCACCGGATCAGCTTCCAAAAAACCAAATTAACAACCCGGTGACTTCCTCCATCGCAGAATTTATCGGCCACTTTCATCCGGTCCTCGTGCATTTGCCAATCGGCATTTTACTGATGGGCCTATTGATGCAATGGTTAGCACAAAAAGCAAATTACAGTTTCCTCCAACAAGCCGTTTCCTTGACATTATTGTGCGGGACAGTCACGGCATTGCTTTCCGCAATTACGGGCTACTTGTTGTCCCTCAGCGATGATTATGACCGTGCATTAGTAACCTGGCATATGTGGATGGGTATTGGTCTTGTGATCGCCTCGTGCGTGTTGTATGCCTTGGTTGTTGGAGGGGGGGATCCGCGATTTATTTTTCCCGTGAGACTGTTGTCCATCGGATTATTCATGCTGATCATGGTTACCGGGCATTTGGGTGGTTCGCTTACGCATGGTTCCGATTATCTCACCGGCCCTTTGACAAATATGTTTGACAGGGATAGCAGCAACCAGGCGACGACAAGACCGGTCCCCAACGTGCAGGAGGCACGGGTCTTTAGCGAAGTGATCCAACCCATACTTCAAACCAAATGTTTTGCATGCCATGGCGCCAGGAAACAAAAAGGGGGCCTGCGTATGGACGATACACTAAAGTTGGCCAAAGGGGGAAAAGACGGCAGGGTGATTGAACCTTTTCGCCCCGATGACAGTGAAATGATAAGACGGTTGCTACTGCCCGTTGACGACCAGGACCACATGCCCCCCAAGGAAAAACCACAGCCAACAGAGGGTCAGATTTCTTTGATCCACTGGTGGATAAGCGAGGGTGCCGGTTTTACAAAAAAAGTGAAAGAACTAAAACAACCGGATAGACTAAAGCCGATACTGCTTGCTTTGGAAGAAGTGCCTGTGACTAAAAAGGAATCGGACGATATTCCCAAGGGTTCCGTTGAAAAGGCCAGCGACAGTGTGATACAACACCTGCTGCGAAAGGGTGTAATGGTTTCGCCCATTGGCCGGCAGAGCAACTTCCTGATGGCGAACTTTGTTACTGACACATTGATCACTGTTGAAGATCTTAAATTGTTGTTATCCTTGAAAAAACAGTTGATATGGCTAAAGATGGGGTATACCCATATCAGCAACGAAAATATGGCTGACATCGGACAATTAAACAATCTCACGAGACTAAGCCTTGAGCACACGACCATCTCAGATGAAGGTCTTCAGCATTTGCGGACGCTTAAAAACCTCCAATACTTAAATCTGGTTGGCACCAAGGTCACCGCGAGAGGCATTCTGCAATTAAACGGATTGAACCCGCGATCCTTGTACCTCTATCAGACAAATATCAGCAAGTCGGATTGGGCACCGTTGAAAAAGGCATTCCCAAAAACACAAATTGATTCGGGGGGTTATACAGTACCAACCGAGGTGAGTGATACTACGGAGGTGAAGCCGGGTAAATAAGTGTTAAAGTGCTGAAGTGTTAAAGTGTTGAAGTGTTGAAGTGTTAAAGTGTCTAAGTAACATGCTTTTCCTCCTTGCGACCGAGCTACCGATCAGGATGGTCAGGATTGATCAGGATTCGCAGGATTATCAGGATTTGCAGGATAGAGTTCACCGATTGAGGAAGGTTGTCCCAAACCCATTTATCTTGTATCACTGCATCTCCCAATTACTAATGACCAATGACTAATGACTGAGATCTACCGAATACCGATCAGGATGGTCAGGATTAAAGGATTGACAGGATTAACTGAATACTGACCTACCGAATACCGACCTACCGACTGACTAGTTGTTTTTCAGTATCGCTTCGCCCGAGCCGGTGCTCACGGAAATACGATGGGAGGCATTGCCTTTCACGGCGGTTTTTTCTACGGTCACCTGGTCGCCTCCCTCCCTGAGTTCTTCTGTTTTGTCGAATTCAAACGGAGCAGTGATCTTACCGTACCTTTTACTTGCCCTCATTACAATCTCACCGATGATAGCGTTACCGTTGAAGTTTAGTTCAGCGTTTCCCGACCCGCTGTTTACGCCGATGTCAAACTGAGGCGTGGCCGCGAGAACAACCTGAGCATCACCGGAACCTGTATTAAAGCTGCTCGAACCATCCAGTGTGATATTGCGTCCTGCAATTTTACCGCTGCCTGTGTTGGCGCGAAAGGTCGCCTTGCTGTCCGTGATGCGAATGTTTCCGGATCCACAGTTAAGTTTTATCTCACCGCTGCTCTTGTTCACGCTCATCGACCCCGAACCGGTGGTGGCATCAATCTCGCCGTTGAAGTTATCCAATTCCACATCGCCGGAGCCGGTCGTACCCTTGATTTCCCCGGTGATGTTGGTAAATACCAGGTCACCGGAGCCCGTTACCGCGTCTAGTTGCAGCGCCATGTTAGACGACTCCACATTGCCGGATCCGGTATTGAATTGGATGTCGGTATTATCAGGCACGGAAAGGACCCAATCTGCATCACCGCTGACTGAGTGGCCCTTAAACTTCTCCCGGATCACCAGTCGATCACCCTCTTGCACGATCGAGGGTTCAAATTGGTCATCATCGAAGGAGTACTTAACTCCCACCGTTACCGAGGCGTTGCTGCTCTTGCCGATCTTGCAACCGCCGGAGGAGGTATTCATCCGAATTTTCTTAATGCCGGTAAACGACTTATTCAGCTCTTTCTGGGCAAATAGACTGACGGGGGCCAGGATCACCACTACCGCGATCGTTCTGACGAAAAGTTGGATTTTGGGGCTCATAACAATTTTTGGATAAGAAAAAGTTTCGGGTTTTGGGTTTCGGGTCTCAAGTCCAATGTTCAAAGTTCCATATTGTTGTTTTCAACTACAAAACCTAAACCTGAGACTCGAAACTTGAGACTTGAGACCCGACTGCGCTGAAACAGCTTCATCGGGCAGGCCTGAGACTTGAAACTTATTTCATTACATGATAGAGACAAAATGGTTACAAAATAGTTGCATTTACTTTATCAAACGCTGATTTCGCCCGAAAGGTAGAATGCACCCTGTCCGCTTATTTCAACGCGGTCGTCCAGTAACTTACACTTCAGGTAACCTCCTCGCGGGGAAACCTGCTGGGCTGTCAGCTCGGTTTTTCCAAGGCGTTTGCTCCAATAGGGTGTTAGCGTAGTGTGAGCGGATCCGGTGACGGGGTCTTCATCAATCCCAGATTGGGGCGCAAAGAATCTTGACACAAAGTCGTTATTTGTTCCGGGTGCTGTAATAATCACGCCGCGGCAGGGCAGCACGGCAATTTTTGAAAAATCCGGCTTTATGTTTTCAATATCCTGCTGGCTGGAAAAGACCAACATGATATCCGTCGACCCCTGATATGCTTCCATGGGTTTCATGTTGAAACCCTCAATGAGGTCAGATGTCATCTCCTTTTTCTGAATTTTGTCACCAGGGAAGTTAAGGGTGTACCAATCGTTGCTTTTGGTAACCGATAGCAGTCCGCTGCGCGACTGGAAGGAAATGCTATGGTCATGGAAGTTGAGAAAATTAAAGATGACGTAAGCCGATGCGAGGGTGGCATGTCCGCACAAATCAACTTCGGTTTTTGGCGTAAACCACCGGATATGAAAACCCTGATCGGTTTTAACAAAATAAGCCGTTTCGGCAAGGTTGTTTTCGGCTGCGATGTTTTGCAGGACCGCATCGTCCAGCCAGTTATCCAGCGGGCAAACGGCGGCGGGGTTGCCCGAGAAAACATGGTCGGTAAACGCATCGATTTGATAAAGTTTTAGTTTCATCGAGTTCTCCCTAAATATTTAGTTTCGCCTCACGCTTTCACCAGTGCCTCACCCAAACGCTTGACCAGCCCTTTGGTTTCTCCGCCATCGGCGCCCACGGGGCCAA
>JBGPGZ010000342.1:0-5083 GCA_041484175.1 Cyclobacteriaceae bacterium
CGAGCGCTCTCACCAGGGATACCCACTCCTTCTTTACCCCGATAGAAAAGTATGACCCGATTCACGATCCTGAATCGATGGGAGAAGAAGAAGTAAGATGGGTTGAGACAGCCTATTCTGCCGAACCGATTGAAATTAGTTGGTAATTATTTCATATGAAAGTGTCATCCTGGGCACAGACTCTTTGCTCCATTATATTGTTTGTGCGACTCCTCTCTCTCCCATGAAATGTGACATTTCATTTTACTGTGTGTGCTCAATTCTTCTGTGAATTGACATTCAGGCTCCGGCCCTCCTATGAAATGTCATTCCATCTCATGACTCCGCGGAAAACAAAAATATTATCTTTATTATTACTGAATCATCAAAAGGAAATTGGGATTGAGGGCAACTTCGTGTCTTTGGCCTTCGTGGCAAAATAACGGCAGCGACGCTTTAGCCACGCCTTTGTGCCGAAGCACTTCGGTGCGGAGGCACAAAGCCACGAAATCACAAAAATTTTATCTATGAGTCAATTTGTACCTTTCAAACCCAAACTTGGTTTCTGGCAAATCTGGAACATGAGTTTTGGATTTCTGGGAATTCAATTTGGGTTCGCATTGCAGAATGCAAATACCAGCCGGGTATTTTTGACACTGGGTGCAGAACCGGACCGACTTGCTTTTTTTTGGCTGGCGGCGCCGGTAACGGGTTTGCTGATCCAGCCGATCATCGGTTATTACAGCGACCGCACGTGGCATCCGATGTGGGGAAGACGAAGGCCCTACTTTGCCGCAGGAGCGCTTCTGGCATCTGTGGCGTTATGTCTGATGCCTAACTCATCGGCTTTGTGGATGGCGGTAGGCGTTTTATGGATCATGGACGCCTCCATCAATATCAGCATGGAACCCTTTAGGGCATTTGTCGGCGACATGCTTCCCCCGGCGCAGCGCACGACCGGTTTTGCGATGCAAAGTTTCTTTATCGGGACCGGGGCCATCGTTGCCTCTTTTCTTCCTTCCATTTTCAAAAACTGGTTTGGCATCTCAAACATAGCAGCACACGCCGGAGAAATCTCTGATTCCGTAAAGTTTTCATTTTATGTAGGCGCCTTTATGCTTTTTGTCACGGTGATGTGGACTGTATTTAGCACCCGGGAGTATCCTCCGGCACCTGGCGATGAACAAAAACTTCGGAACCGGGAAAAACGAAAAATTGATCAACCGGAAGTTTTTCTAGGCAAATTCAACCGAATTGGCATTCGCCTTTTGCTGGGAGGAGTCGCTTCCTCTTTGTTGGTGCTGATCATGGGACTTGAAAAGGAGTTATATGTGTTGGGCATTGGCGTCACCTTTTTTGCATTTGTGTTTCTGCTGGCCGCTCTTTATATCGCCCAGGAGAGATCCTATTTGGGTATTGTCCATATCGCCAAAGATTTCATTACTATGCCAAAGACCATGGTCCAATTGGCGTATGTCCAGTTCTTTTCGTGGTTTGCCTTGTTTTCGATGTGGATCTATACAACATCCGCCGTCACGTCTCATATTTTTAATTCCGCGGACCCAACCACGAAGGCCTTTAACGATGGGGCCGATTTGGTGAGTGATTTGTTTGGAATCTACAACGGCATTGCCGCCATTGCCGCATTATTTCTCCCGATCCTTGCCAGGTATACCAGCCGCCGGGTAACGCACTTTATCGCGCTGACCTGCGGAGGACTCGGATTGATCTCATTCTATTTTATTTCCGATCCGTTCTGGCTATGGTTTTCCGTGATTGGCATCGGAATTGCCTGGGCGAGCATCCTTTCCGTGCCTTATGCGATGCTTTCCGGATCATTGCCACCGGAAAAAATGGGCTACTATATGGGCGTCTTTAATTTCTTTATCGTCATCCCGCAAATCATCGCGGGAACCATACTTGGATTTTTGCTTAAACACGCATTTCAAGGGCAATCCATTTATGTTCTGGTAACAGGCGGCTGCTCCATGATCATTGCAGGATTACTTTGCTTGAAGGTACAAGACAATGAAGAGGTCATTATCAAACAAGGCGCTTCCTCCTCATAAATGAAGGATTGTAAAAGCAATGAAAAGAATAACAATCACTCTACTGCTGCTCCTCGCTGGTGGTGTGAGCAAGGGTCAGGATTACACAACGTTTCAGTCGCGCATAAACTTATTTTACGGGTACGGCGCCCTGCCTGATTCGACCCAGCGAAAGACAAAGATCGATGAACTATGGAGTTCGCTACAATCGGAGCAGATGATTCCCCTCATCGCCGGAGATTCGGTGGCATTTCTCTACAGGGGCTCTGCTATGACGGTGGAATGGCAGGGTGACTTTAACGGTTGGGGTTATCTGAAGAATTACAACAACAAAGGGGTACGAATCCCGGGAACTGACCTCTGGATCCTAAAGGCTGCGTTTGCCAGAGATACCCGCCTCGACTACAAGATCCTGCTGGATGGAAAAATAGCTATCCTAGATCCTGAAAATGCCCGTCAGCAATGGTCGGGTGTCGGCGGCGGAAGTCCTAACTCGGAATTGCGAATGCCTGACTGGAAAGAGGATCCGATGTTACTGGAGCGCAGCGACATTCCGCATGGAAAACTAAAAAATGAAGTCCTGTTCAACAGTAAAGTTCTGCGCTATCAAATTACTTACAGCGTGTATTTGCCTGCAGGGTACGACCATCTTGGAAAACTTCCCGCATTGTATGTAACCGACGGCTACGAATATATGCATCCCCGGCTCGGCAATATGATCACCGTGCTGGACAACCTGCTGGCTGATAAAAAGATCAAACCTGTGATCGTCATTTTCGTAGATCATCGGGAACCGATAGACCGCTCGAACAACAAACGGATGGACGAACTGGCCATGAATCCCAAATACCTTGACTTCTTCACCAGTGAGTTTATTCCATTTATAGAGTCCAATTATCCTGCGGAACCGAAAGCCACTTCCCGGGCCATCATGGGTACTTCCATGGGCGGACTCACGGCAGCCTACTTTGCATTTGCAAAGCCGGGGGTATTTGGGATGGCAGGCATTCAATCCCCGGCATTTTACATCCGCCCGCAAATCTACGCCCTTTGCAATAACCCTGAACAGCCGATCAGAATATCCATGACTTCGGGGGTTATCAGCGACGCGAGCGAGGGAAGCCGCAAAATGAAGGACATTCTTCAGACCAATGCCTGCGAGTATCACTACCGGGAAGTCAATGATGGCCATTCCTGGGGGAATTGGCGAAACCTGATTGATGATGTATTGGTTGATCTTTTTGGGAATTGACCCTACCGCACCGCCTTCTTCAAAATGAAATGCGCGGGAGTATCGTCATAAAAATTTTTCAAGTAAATTAAGGCATTGAATTTGTTTTGATAAATGCCAAATCGAATATGAAATCTCCATCCCTCCTCTTTGCTGTTATCCTCTTGCTGATGGACGCCTGCAGTTCCGGCAAGGCGGCGTATAAACATGGCGATTACTATGATGCCGTTCTGGAGGCAGTGCAGCGTCTCCGGCAAAAACCGGATCATAAGAAATCAAAGGAGGTGCTGTCCCTGAGCTACCAACCTGCGATCGATTTTCTTACGACCGACGCGCAAAACCAGATTGCCGCCAATGCCAATTTGAAGTGGAAGTACGTAGTCCAGAACTACCAGAAAATAAACACACTTTACGAATCGATACGCACCTCTCCGGGGGCATTAAAGGTGATTCCCAATCCCGTCAATAAATACAAGGAATTGACTGATGCCAAGAATAGTGCCGCCGAGGAAAGCTATAATTTGGGAGTTCAGGCTATGCTCAAGAATACCCGGGAAGACGCCAAGCAGGCCTATTTTATGTTTACCGACGCGAATACCTTTGCTCCGGGGTATCGCGAGTCCATTGAAATGATGGAACAGGCAAAATTCAATGCAACCCTTAAGGTAGTCGTGGAACCAACGATTCAAAACTATAATTCCTGGAACTTTGACCCCGTTCTGTTCGGAACGCAGGTTAACCAGTTTGTCAAGTTTTATACACCCCAGCAGATCCTGGACCTCAACCTTCAGAAGGTTGATCACTATTTGCGGGTAGTCGCAGGCGGCTATCATGAAAACCGCCCTACCATATCAAAGACGGTGCAAAACTATAGTGACAGCGTGACGGTGGGAGAAAAGACCGTCAATAACCAGAAAGTACCCGTCAGGCAGAAAGTCACTGCACAAATGACCGTTTTTGAAAAGCTGATTTCTTCGTCAGGATCGCTCCAACTATCGATCAAAGATGCCGGCAGCAACGCCGAATTGTCAAATTCCAATATTACAACCCAGCAGGCGTGGACCGACCGCTGGGCGGCCTGTTCCGGAGACGCCCGTGCTTTACCAAAGGATGTCAAGGGATTATGCACCAAGTCCGAGACCTATCCACCAAGGGACCAACTCATGAATCAAACCAAACGCGATCTGGATGCCAAACTGGCTAATGCGCTGCAAGGATTTTACCGCAATTATTAAGAATTGTTCTCCCGGCGACAATTGCCCCCTTAGCAAAACAATTTTGATCCAAATCAAGTTATTAGAACAAATGAAAAAACGAGTATTCCTCATGCTGACCCTGTTTTTGAGCGCAGGGCTTGGATTCGGCCAAAAACAAATTGAAAAAAAGATGAATTCCAATGAATTACAAGTCGCCACCTTTGGGGCCGGGTGTTTTTGGTGTACCGAAGCCGTATTTCTGAATGTGAAGGGGGTCATCAAGGTGGAATCGGGCTATGCCGGCGGAAAGGCAAAGGATCCAACCTATCGCGAAGTCTGCAGCGGTCTTACCGGCCACGCAGAGGTTACACAGATCACCTTTGACCCAAAACTCATTTCGTTTGAAGAAATGCTTGAAGTCTTTTGGAATACGCACGACCCAACGACCCTGAACCGCCAAGGTGCGGACGAGGGCACTCAGTACCGTTCCGTCATATTTTACCACAACGAAGAGCAAAAGAAGCTTGCCGAGGCCTATAAAAAACAATTGGAATCTTCGCACGTTTTCAAGAATCCCATCGTTACAGAGATTAGCCCTTACACTAATTTCTTCAAGGCAGAGGATTATC
>JBGPGZ010000343.1:0-5071 GCA_041484175.1 Cyclobacteriaceae bacterium
AGGTACGAATTACGAGGTACGAGTAAAGGAGGTAAGATACCTAAAATAACCAAAGCCTTCATTCAATTTTCGACGTAGATTTAAAGTCAATCACATGTGTCCTGTAGTCTCGTGCTCGCACGCCCCATCTCGCACCTCGCTCCTCGCACCTCGCTCCTCGTACCTCGTCCCTCCCTTCCCTCACTCGTCTCTCAAACATTCCGTCGGATTGACCCTTGCAGCTTTGACGGTCTGCATCCCCACCGTCACCCAGGCAATCAGCAGTGCGGCGAGCCCTGCTCCGGCAAAGTACCATAGCTCCAATTCCGTCTTGTAGGCAAAACTATCCAGCCAGTCCTTCGCGACAAAGTAGCTGACCGGCAACGCGACAAAAATGGCCACCAGCACCATCTTGGTAAAATCGCCGGACAAAAGATAGACGATACCCATGCTGCTTGAACCGAGTATTTTCCGGATACCGATCTCCTTTAATCTTCTTTCGGCAGTGAATGCGACCAGTCCAAATAACCCCAAGCAGGATATCAGGATGGCAATGCCCGCAAAATACCTCGACAAGGTGGCAACTCTTTGTTCAGACGCATAAAGGCGTTGATAGTCATTATCGAGAAAACTGAAATCGAATGGGAGCCCGGGGTTGTGGCGCTGATAAAATGTTTGAAGATGTTCGAGGGTTTCCCTTTCTGTCCCAGCCTGAATTTTAACCATGATCTTGCTGGGCGTATTCTCTATCATGGGAACCAAAAACAGAAAGCACGGTTTGACCTTTTCGTACAGCGATTCAAAATGAAAGTTTTTGACGACTCCCACTATTTGTCTCTTGAAGCCCCAGATGTTGATGGTTTTGCCGACAGGATCTTTCAATCCCATCGTTTCAATGGCGGCTTCATTAAAAATGATCTGGTCGATGGAACCATAATCTTCCGAAAAAGATTTTCCGTCAGCCATTTCAAAACCAAGCGTCTCAATCAGGTCGTAGCCGACCTCGAGATTTCCGAACCCTATGAGGTCATTTGGGTTTTTCCCCTCCCAATCGAGCGCGTAAGTGCCACCATGGTTGCCGGTCATATCATGATAGAACCTTCCGGCATTGATAACCCCAGGAACATTTTTAAGCTCCGACATGAAAGCATCACTTACTTTCTCCGTATCAAAATAAACAATGTTGTCTCTTTTGTAACCCAGGTTTTTGGAATGGATAAAGCCCATTTGACGGTAGACAACCATGACCGACACGATTAATATCACCGAGAGCGTGAATTGAAATATCACCAATCCTTTTCGTGCCCAAACTTCTCCAACCGAAGTCATCAACTTTCCTTTTAATACAGCAGCGGGACTAAACGCGGAAAGATAAAAGGCGGGGTAGCTGCCGGCGAGGAGTCCTGTGATGATGGTGATACCGAAAGCGGAAAAGATAAAGTGAGTATCCATCGCAAGCGTGAGGTCCTTTCCCGTCACCAAGTTGAATGGAGAAAGCAAGAGATCGGATACCAGGATAGCAACGCCGAGCGATACAAACGCCATCAGCATCGATTCGCCCAGGTACTGCAAGATCAGCGCTTTTCTGCCGGCTCCGATTGCCTTTTTGATCCCCACTTCCTTGATTCTCCTGGAGGCTTTGGCCGTGGATAAGTTCATAAAATTAATGCAGGCAATGACCAGGATGAAGACGGCAATCACTGAAAATAACTTTACGTATTCTATTCTGCCACCGGCCTGGATGCCATTTTCAAAATGGCCATACAGGTAATGATCGGAATAGCGTTGAATGAATAGCGTGGCATTGGAATGTTTATCCTTTGATTTCGTGAAATTGGCAATCTTGTCATTAAACTGATCAGCGGATGTACCTTCCCTTAGAATGACGAACGCACGCGGATCGCTGCTGGTCCAGGTTTCAAGCCAGGCTCTGTCTTTGAGAAATAATTCATAGCACAAGAGAAGATCAAATTGATTGGTGGCGTTGGCGGGAGGAGATTCAAAGACACCCGCGATAAAGAATAATTCGCTATTTTTTCCTTCACTCCATTCAAGGGTCTTGCCCATTATGTTTTCTGTTGTATTAAATAATTTCTTGGCCAGTTTGTCGGATAAGACAATCCCCTATTTATCCGATAGCACCTGGTTCTTATCACCCTGAATAAGCTGGTAAGAAAACACGTTGAAAAAATCCTTGCTCGCAAACTGTGCCCGCACCTTGAACCTTTTATTCTCCAAAGAGATAACCCCCTTTCCGTCCGACAGGTCAGGAGGGACTATAGCTGCCGCATACTCTACTTCGGGCATCTCTTCCGCGAGTGTTTTTGCCAACGGACCCGGGGTACCCGGACCCGTCTTGATACCGTCCGTTTCCTGTAAATTTTGCATCACCAGAAAGAGCCGGTCGTCTTTTTGGAGGAATTTGTCAATGTGCAATTCATCATTTACCCACAAATAAATCAACAGTGCCGAAGCCAGACCCGTTGACAACCCGATCAGGTTGATGAAAAATGTACTCTTGAAACGCTTGAAGTTCCGGTAAATCAATAAAAGGTTATGGTGAAGCATGGATTAGTAATTGGTCATTAGTAATTGGTAATTGGGGCATTAGCGTTGCCTATTGGCTCTTGCCTACTGTCTACTGTTCTCGTAATTCGTACCTCGTAATTCGTACCTCGTAATTCGTACCTCGTACCTCGCACTTCGTACCTTACCTTCACTCGTCCTTCAAACATTCCGTCGGGTTGACGCGGGCGGCTTTGATCGCTTGCGTGCCCACGGTCAGCCAGGCGATGAGGAGTGCCATTAGCCCGGTGCCAATAAAGTACCACCATTTCAATTCTATTTTAAAGACAAAGCTGTCGAGCCAATATTGGGTAATGAAGTAGCTTACCGGCAGGGCAATGACCATGGCCACAAAAACAATTTTGGTAAAATCTGAGGTCAGAAGATAAATGATGCCCAGCTCGCTGGAGCCCAGCACTTTTCGTATTCCTATCTCTTTGAGCCTTCGCTCAGCGGTAAAAGCGGCCAGACCAAAGAGACCCAGGCAGGAGATGAGGATGGCCAGTCCGGCAAAATATTTTGAAAGTATGCCCACCCGTTTTTCTGCAACGTACTGCGCCTGGAAGTCCTCGTCAAGAAATTTATAATCGAAGACAAAGCCCGGGTTGTATTTTTGATAAAAATCCTGAATTCGGCTGATCGTTTCCTCTTCGTTTCCGACTTCAATTTTGGCCATGATCATTTCTGTGTCTTGCGGCTTTAATCTGAAAATAAAAGGTTTCACCGGCTCGTGAAGAGACTGGAAATGAAAATTGCTGGCAACACCCAATATCTCCATGTTATTGCCCCATAAGTTCACGACCTTACCAATAGGGTCTTTCAATCTCATCATCTGCATAGCGGCCTCATTAAAAATGAGCTTGGAACTATCGGCGCCAAACTCCCTTGAGAAAGTCCGGCCAGAAGCCATTTTAATACCGAGTGTTTCCAGCATGCCGTAATTAACCGCCAATATTCCAAACTTGACTTTTTCATCGGGTTTTTTTCCTTCCCAGGTAACGTCACCCGTAAACCCCTGACTATTTATGATATTCTGAAGCCCCATACTGGATGCTTGTACAACCCCGGGAATCCCTTGTAATTCTTCAAGGAATGGCTCCAAACTTTTCGTGACACTTCCTTCCGTCAGAAAATGGATCACATTGTCTTTACTGAAGCCCAGATTCTTAGTTTGTATGAATGCCAGTTGCTTGTATACAACCACTACGGAGACGATGAACATGATAGAAAGGGAGAATTGAAACAACACCAATCCTTTTCGTGCCCAAAGTTCTCCCACTGAAGTGTTGAGTTTTCCTTTTAACACGGTTGCAGGATTAAATGAAGAAAGATATAATGCAGGATAACTGCCCGCTATAAGTCCGGTGAATAAAGCGATACACAAAAAAGACAGAATAAGGCTTCCATTTAAATGAAGGGTCAAAAGTTTGCCGGTAATTTGATTGAATTGCGGTAGGATGAGATCAACCATTAATATTGCCATGATCAAAGACAAAAAAGTGATAAGCAACGACTCGCCCAGGTATTGGAATACGAGTGCTTTCCGCCCAACACCAATAGCCTTTTTGATACCGACTTCTTTTACTCTCCGCGATGCTTTGGCGGTTGACAAATTCATGAAATTGATACAGGCAATCAGGAGTATAATAATGGCGATGATAGAGAATAGCCTCACATATTCAATTCTACTTCCGACAGGAAAACCATTTTCATATCGTCCAAACAAATATTTTTCAGAATAAGGCTGGACAAGCAAGGTGGCACCCGCGTTTTTATCTTTTCCTTTGACAAAACCTTCAATTTTCGTCTGGAACTGCGCTATGTCAGCACCTTCTTTTAGAATGATATATGCACTCGGATTGAAATTCCCCCATGACAGGTTAAAGTTAAACAGTGCAGGATCTTTCCAGGACTCGAAAGACAAGACAAAATCAAACTTTTCAGATGAATTGGACGGTAGTGTCTTATAAATACCGGTTATGGTTACCTGGTTCTTGAAATGCAACAATTGCCATTCAATCACTTTGCCGACTACGTGATCCGTGGTATTAAACATCTGCATGGCCAGTTTTTCTGAAATGACAACGGTGTTTTTATCAATAAGGACCTGGCTTGCATTTCCATGGACCAATGGAAAGGAGAATATGTTGAAAAAATCCTTACCGACAAACTCACCCATTGCCTTGGTCTTGTTATCCTGGTAAGACAGGTTGAAATACCCAAACCAGGATGAAGGGGTAACCGCAGCACCGTACTCAACTTCCGGAACCTCCTCGGCCAGCGTTTCTGCCAGGAGATCCGGCGTTGCATCCATCGTTTCTATTCCAGCAGTATTATGATGATTGGTCATCACCTGATAAAGACGACCATCCTTTTCATGAAACCTGTCCATGCCCATTTCATCATTCACCCAGAGATAAATCAATAAAGAGCAAGCCAGTCCGGTGGATAAACCAATGAGGTTAATAAAGAAAGTGCTCTTAAAGCGCTTGAAGTTTCTATAGATTAGCAGGAGGTTGTGTCGTAG
>JBGPGZ010000344.1:0-5041 GCA_041484175.1 Cyclobacteriaceae bacterium
ATCAGGATTTACCAATCAGACCGATCACCGATCAGGATGATCAGGATTCAAGGATTCACAGGATCGATCACCTCCCCGGTACTACCGTCGGCAACCCCTCCCCCTTCCACGCCTTGATCCCTCCATCCAGCAGGTATACTTTTTGAAAATCCATGTCCCGCATCATTTCGGCTGCCTTGCCGCTGCGGACGCCGCTTGCGCAATAGACGAAATAAGGCTTGGTCTTATCCATGCCGGCAATCAATACGTTGAATTCAGGCGCTTTGAAGTCAATGTTGATCGCACCTTTCAGGTATTCCTGGTTTACTTCCTCCGGCGTGCGCACATCCAATACAACCGCGCCTGACGTCGAAGCTATTTTTTCCTGAAATGCGTTGGGCTTTAGCAGAAAATTTTCAGCGCCCTGATGATGACTGCATGAAACAGTCAGTAAAACAAGGAATATTGGGATCTTTTTCATACCATTTTATTTATTTGATAACCTGAAGCCACCCTTTACAGGTGGTCTCCCCTTCTATATCAGCCTCATAAAAATAGACACCTGCCGAAGCGCCTTCCGCGGACCAATTGTCTTTATAGTCATTATCCTGATACACTTTGCCCCCCCACCTGTTATAAACCGCAAGCCGCACGCGGAGGGTGGATTCCGAAATCGGTCTGTCTCCGTACATGATCACAAAGGTATCATTTTGTCCGGGAGACTCATTGGGAGTGATCACATTGGGGACCTTTAATTCATAGACAGGCAAGTCAATCCTCTGATCATAGATGCAGAAATCTTTCTTCCCGACCAACCGGACCGGGTAAACCCCGTCTTTCTGAAACTGATGGATATCTTCACTCAGGTCGGAGGTAGTTCCGTCTCCAAAATCGAAAAAGACTTCCTCTTTGGGGTCCGTCAAATTCCTTACGCTTAACGAAGGGCGTGAGAAGCAATCATAGATTTTCGACGTTTTGAATTGAAGGTCAATCCCCGGTACCACGCTTACTTTTATGGTGTCTCTGACGATGCAACCGTTCTGATCGGTAACCGCAACAAAATACCGGGTGGTGTCTTTTGGGGTCACCACAGGCTGACTTTCCTGCGAGACAAACTCGCCATCTTGCGTTTTCCAATCATAGTGAACGCCACCGCTGGCTACCACTGTAGCGGATGAGCCGTCACAGATCACCTGATCGGCGCTCCCTTTTCCCAAAGGCCTGTACACCGTAATGTTGGTGGAGGTCGAGTCTTGGCCGATACAGGTACCCGTATCAATGGCCTTCATCCATACCGTGTAAGTACCCGGGTCCAAATACGCATGGATGATAAAGGAGGTATCTTGTTTGACAAGCGTAGTCCCATCGCCGAACTTCCACTCAAATATTTGGCCTCCCGTACTCGGATTCTGGAAAGCGATTTTATCAGGAAGGCATATTTTGTTTAGCCCCGGTGAGTTTAATTTTATTGAATTGGATTGGACCAGGGCATGCAATGACGACAGATCAAACTTAAATGCCGCGTTGTTGCAGTTTCCACTCTTGTTGACACGGCTGTGAGCATTGACCGTGGTGGGGAAATCGGAAGTAGCATGCCCCTTGGCATTAAAAGCCTGGCAGCCGGAGCACACGGCATGGTACACAACACCCTTCTTGTCAAAACGGCTTGTTCCTCCATCGACATGCGTTCTGGAATCCGTTCCGCCCAAATAGGTGCCATACAAAAACTGTTTTGCATCATCGGTGAGCACCATGAAATAGAAATCGGATCCACTGGTGGTTTTTTGATATCCATTGGCGGTGATCGGAAGGCCAAAGGTATCGCTGTTCCAGAATCCTTCGCGCCAGTTCAGGATGCCGCCCCACCCGGTCATGTACAGGTTGTTGCAATCATTAACCAAAAATGCCGTAGGCGAAATATCTGGTATACCACGCCCGGCGCCAAAGACGGTGGAAAACAAGAGCGTTGAAAGCTCGTGGTCAAACTTTTGAATAAATTGACCGCTGTTGGGGTTGCTGTAAACTCCCGCAGTTACGGGAAAACTTCCTTCGGTTTGTCCATATACATAAACTTCTTCCTGCTGATTCAAATCAAGGAAGTAAATCTGATTGAAAGCAGCCGTCCCCGTAAAGGTGGCAGCCAGGATTGCCGAACCGTCACCCGCGATGTTCGCGATCCAGCCGTCCGCCGATCCCATGTGCGCCGGCTGATAACTGCCTGCGGTGGTTGGAAAGTCGGGACTTGAAGTGCCACCCGCGACAAAAATATTTCCAGCGTGGTCCAACTTGATGGTATGCGATGCGTCGGATGCATACCCTCCCAACAGGGCGGTCCATCCAATTTGTGTCAACGATGAATTGAGTTTCATAATGACCGCATCGGTGTCACCTCCGCGATACGTCATGCCAAAGCTGTTGATGGCGGGAAAATTATTAGAGGACGTTACCGTGCTGACGAACATATTTCCCTGGTCATCCGTTATGATGTCACCCCGCAATTGATCGCCGTAGTTTTGCACCAGCAACCCGCCGCTGGGATTAAGCCCATCATTGGCGGTTCCGCCGATCAAAGTGCTGGCGAGTAGCTGGCTTCCGTCCTTACTGATTTTTGAAATAAAAATATCCGAGCCGTTATTGTAAGGAATGACATTATACTCAAACGCGCCGCCATGAAAAGTACGATCGATGACGCCCGGAGTCGTCGGAAAGTCATAAGAACTGGTGGTCCCAAGAACCAGGAGCTCCTGCTGGGAATTCATAACAAGGCTGTGCGGCGATTCGGAGCCGCCGCCTCCCAGAAAGGATGCATACAATAGATTCTCACCGGTGGAATCATATTTTAAAATAGCCACGTCATAAAGACCTCCATAGGATGTTTGAAAAGCACCGGGCGTCGCTGGGAAGGTGCCGCCCACGTTTATCTCGGACGTTACGCCGGAAGAGTAAAGCCGGCCGTTTTCACCGGGAGTCGCGGTGCTTCCCCAATTGTCGGCGGTAGAACCTGAGTACGTCGAGAATATCAACAGCGGGTCGATGACCAATTCGTAACAGGGATCATAACCACCCGGGAACCCGTAAGAGAGACGCGCGCCCTTTAGAATGTAATTGCACGAGACTACTTTCCTTTTCCCGTTGATGATTTGATGAGCAACCGGCTTTTGCTCCGTCAACGACACCAGTGAACTTTGGATGCCAACATCCCCGTGGTCAAGAAACAATTGGTCAGCCCCCTGGTAGTCGACAGCAATGTTTTGAGGGTCAGCGCCGGGCGCCAGGATAAAATCATACTTTAAGTTATTTCCTTCCGAATAGATTTTGAGATCAATGCCCGGATAGATGTCGTTGTATAAAATTCCTTCAAAGGCTCGGGCCGCATGCCCCCATTTCCCTGGATCATTTCCGATAAAATAGTTAAAGGTTGTTGGGACGCCGCCGAATGGATTGGCGCTGGCATGGGGGTTGGCTCCCTCAAAAATCAATTGTATCGCACGCCCATCGACACAATCTTCTAAAGAACCTGGTTCCATGGCGTCCTTTAATTGCTTGTGGCCGTGTTCATGCAAAGCCTGCAATTGCCGTTCATCGAGAAAGGAAAATCTCAACCTGTCGGGTTGAATAAACAAATTGCCTCCCGGAACCCTGGCTGAAAAGTCAATGATTTCGGGCCACTGATTTCTGTTTTCTATGAACCGGAAAGCCGGACCGGGTCCGGCAAGGGCAATAACAACCGGCACCAGGAGTAGAATGAGAAATTTCAGCCTCAGAATCATCCTCGTACCAATCATGGATACAAGTTAATTCTCTTTACGCAACACTTGCAAAGGGGGTGTTGTGATGACCTCCCGTGAATTCCACCAGCCAATCAACACCGTCAGGAAAACCACACCCGCGCCAATGACCATCAGTTCAAATGGATCAAAAGTAAACTCAATCTTGAAGAAGAATTTTGCGAGCAGCCATCCGGCAGACAGTGAAAGCAGCAAACCGGTCAATGCCGAGAAGAGTCCCAGATAGGCATATTCAACCAACGTAATCTTCATAATCTGGCTGGTCCTTGCTCCGATCGTCCGCAGCAGCACATTTTCTCTGATCCTTACAAACTTGCTGTTGATGACCGCGCCGGCGAGAACGACCAAACCGGTAAGGATGCTGAATAAAGCCAGGAACCGGATAACCAACTCGATTTTGGCAAATAATCGATTGACGGTATTAAGCACCAACCGAAGATCAATCAGCGAAACGTTGGGAAAGACCATCACCAACTCTTGTTGAAAATGCCCCGCGCGTTGCTGGTCATCGACGCGCGTTGTGACGACCCAGATCTGGGGGGCGTTTTCCAAAACACCTTTCGGAAAAACAAAAATGAAATTAGGCGGGTCTTTCGGCCAGTCCACTTTGCGAATACCGTTGATATGCGCTTTGACAAGGACGCCTTGTACATTGAAGACCATGGAATCGCCAACGTCAAGGTTGAGTGTTTCATGCATGCCTTCTGAAATAGTCACGCCCACGGAATCCTTTGCATGCGGCGCATACTGGTGCAGCTTTCCTTTTGTCAATTCCTCAGAATTATGAAGGCTATCGCGGTAGGTAACGCGGTACTCGCGCGTGACGGCCCAACCAGGGACTTTATCGGTCGTGTCATTTTGCAGTACCTCGAAAGACCTTCCCTTTAGTTCGCCGATCCGGCAGGTAACAATGGGAACCACCTGGTTGACCGGCAGTTTGTAGGTTTGAATCAATTTTATTACGCCCTCTTTTTGATTGGGCTGAATGTCAAACAGGATTGTATTAGACTCATTGGCATTTCCTTTGAACTCTACCTGGTGGAGCAGGCTGCTCTGGGTGATGTTGAGTGTTGCTATGATAAAGGCACCCAGTCCGATCGAAACCATCAGGACCCGGGTTTGGTTGTTGGGTCTGAAAAGGTTGGAGAGCGAATGCCGGAAAATGAAGCTGGCATTTTTTGGAAAGTAACGTCTTACCAAAAATAAGAGTCCAATGGCAACCAACGCGAGACAACCGAGAGCAACGGCTAACCCGATCGAGAAAAGACCCCCCG
>JBGPGZ010000345.1:0-5024 GCA_041484175.1 Cyclobacteriaceae bacterium
ATCGTGCCTCCGGCGATATGAATGATTAGCATGATGCCTAGAAATTTTTCGATGGTCATGATAAAAGGTGGGTTGAGTCAAAAGCACTATGAAATTGCACAGGGGATCGACCAACATCGAATTTTACTGACCGATTTGAAGTTAATTCGGGATGAAGTGTATTGTTTTGGGGAGGAAATGAAATGGCGGCGATTTGCATGAGCGGAATGATGCTCTGCCTGCCTGTTTTGTAAAGGTAAAGGTGAGTGTCCCTTTTCTGCGTTTAACGCCTGAAAAGGTTATTCAATGCTTTTCCTGCAGTCCGCTGGCGTAGCGAAGAATATTTTGAATCGCAGCTCCGGAAGGTTCCAGACGGGCCGTATCCAGTTGATTTTTAGTCGCGGTTAACTCCTTGTACTGCTCCTGCAGTTCTGAGTCGCAAATCAGGGCTTTATGAATCTCCTTCGTCTCCGTCTCCGAAGTCTCGTGGTATAAATACCTGATCAGATCGTTTTGGGTAAAAGTTTTTATCATAGGCAATATGGTTTTTGACCATTTTTTTTCTCAGGTTGATCAACGCGTATCTCATCCTTCCCAGTGCCGTGTTAATGCTTACGCCCGTACGCTCGGCAATTTCCTGGAAACTCATTTGTAAGTAATGACGCATGATAAGCACTTGCTTTTGCTCTCCCGGCAATTCTTTGATCAAGTCGCGCAAGCGGGATTTGGTTTCCTTGAACATCTGAGCCGATTCATACGAATCTTCGGCAAAGTCCAGGGAATTAAACACCCTACTACCATCTTCCAGAACGATCTCGGGGTAGCGCTTTTTTCTGCGAAAATGGTCGATAGCCAAATTGTGCGCTACGCGGCTGAGCCAGGGCAGGAACTTACCCTCTTCATTATACCGGCCGCTCTTGATCGTATTGACCACCTTAATGAAGGTTTCCTGCAGCAGGTCTTCTGCCACATAGCGATCCTTTACAATCAGGTAAATGGCTGTATAAATACGGGATTTGTGTCTTTGAAGTAGCATTGCGAACGCCTCTTCGTTACCGGTTTGATAGAGCGCAACCAACTGGCTGTCGCTGCATCTGCTGTCAATCATCTGTCGTGCGTTTAGGTAACGTAGATGTCTCGCTCGATAGTATTTGGGGTTGGTTGAAATATTTTCGAATTGAAAAGGTAGAAATATTATCCTAAAGGCCAAAAATAATTTTAATAAATCTTGCCTTCTAAACAATTTCTTGTGCTATTTGAGCCCAATTTTTTGTTCGGACCTATCGAAAGCATGGCAGAAAGCAAGAAAAGAGTAATTAAAGCCCTGGAAACCCTGTCGGATGATTTAAGGGAGTTGTTGCGTCAGCAATACCCGAATGGTTATGAGGCCAGCATAACCCGCATCAGCAATGCCAAAAAGGAACCCATCTTTGTCTTTCCTCTTGAAACCGAGGATGCGATTTATCTGATCAAGGTGCCAGCTACCAAAAATAGCGAAGGCGAATACGATGTGGAATCGGGCAAAAAACAGGAATTCGATAACGCCGATGATGACGCCTTCGCTACCGAGGATGACTTCGAGAGCGCAACAGGAGGTGAAGATTATGACGAGGAGAGCGGCGGTGCCGGCAAAAGCAGGGAAGCCAGCTACGATCCTGACTTCGATAATTAAGTCAAATAATGAATTCCGGATAGAACTACTGCATCGGTGGTTGGTGTTTTCTTTTTTGCACCTCATCATCGTTGTTTTGGAGGGGGGCAGCAGGTATGGTACTTTTGCAACCTCCCATGGACTCCACACGCCCCCTGAATGATTCTTACCTAGACGAACTCGATCCCAAAGAATATATTATCATCAAGCGCGCCCGGGTTAATAATTTGAAGAACCTCAGCGTCGCCATTCCTCGAAATAAACTCGTTGTGATCACCGGACTTTCCGGATCCGGCAAATCATCACTCGCCTTTGATACCCTCTTTGCAGAAGGTCAGCGCATGTATGTGGAAAGTTTGAGCTCGTATGCGCGCCAGTTTCTGGGCAGAATGGAAAAGCCGGAAGTGGATTATATCAAAGGCGTGTCTCCCGCCATCGCAATCGAACAACGAGTCAACACCCGAAATCCACGGTCAACGGTTGGCACAACGACGGAAATCTACGATTACCTCAAATTGCTCTTTGCTAGAATTGGGAGGACCGTCTCCCCTGTTACCGGCAATGAAGTAAAACGAGACACAGTAACGGATGTGGTGGAGTCCATCAACAAGTTTAGTAAAGGCACACGCGTGATGGTGGCCTGTCCCCTCAAAATACAGAAGGGCCGAAAGGTAGAGGATGAATTGAACTTGTTGTTAAGCAAAGGCTTTGCGCGGATTATTGTCGGTGGGGACGTCAAGTTTATTGAAGAACTGTTAAACCCCTCACCCACTCCCCTCTCCCCAGGTAAAGGGGTGTCCGAAGGACGGGGTGAGGGTAAAAAGAAGTCCTCCTCCAAATCAAAGAAAATTGAGGGTGCGATTGAGATTCTCATTGATCGCGCTACCGTCAATTCCGACGATGAAGATTTGGTCTTCCGGCTTTCCGATTCTGTGCAGACTGCTTTTTTCGAAGGCCACGGTGATTGTTTTGTTCATTCGGAGGGTCATGAGACAATGCATTTTTCGGACCGCTTTGAACTTGACGGAATGACGTTTACAGAACCCTCCGTTAATTTCTTCAGCTTCAATAATCCATTTGGTGCCTGTCGAACGTGTGAGGGTTTTGGAAAGATCCTCGGAATTGACGAAGATCTCGTCATTCCGGATAAAAGCCTGTCGGTGTATGAAGGCGCCATCGCTCCCTGGCGCACGGAGGCCATGAGCGAATGGCAAAAGCCCCTTTTGAAAACAGGAATTAAATTCGATTTCCCCGTACATCGTCCCTATAACGAACTCTCACAAAAACAACGCGATTTACTTTGGGATGGGAATGAGTACTTCAAGGGTATTCATGATTTCTTCCGGTATCTCGAATCGAAGATTCATAAAATCCAATATCGGGTTATGCTGTCCCGTTATCGCGGAAGGACGACTTGCCCCGATTGCCATGGAACGCGGTTGCGAAAGGATGCTTCTTATGTGAAGATCGGCGACGCCTCCATTACGAATATCGTCTTAATGCCGATCGAAGACGCGCTCATCCTTTTTGAAAATCTTAAACTGAATGCGTACGATCAAAAGGTTTCGGAAAGAATCCTTACCGAAATCCGATCGCGACTTCAGTACATGGTGAGTGTGGGCCTTGGCTACCTCACGCTAAACAGGCTTACAAACACGCTTTCGGGTGGAGAATTCCAGCGCATTAAATTGGCTACTTCCCTGGGCAGTGCGCTGGTGGGTTCAATGTATATCATGGATGAACCAAGTATTGGATTACATCCGAGGGATACTGCGCAAATGGTGCAGGTTTTAAAATCACTCCGCGATCTTGGCAATACCGTAATCGTCGTTGAGCACGAAGAAGAGATTATGCGGGCTGCCGACCAGATCATCGACATTGGCCCGGATGCGGGAACGCATGGAGGTCAGCTGGTTTTTCAGGGGTCCATCAATGATCTGAACGGTAAAGTCAAGTCGCATACCACGGATTACCTGAGCGGAAAGGAAGAAATAGCCGTTCCCAAAACCCGCCGCCACTGGAAAGACTCTCTTACCGTGATCGGTGCCCGCGAAAACAACCTGAAAAATCTGAAAGTAAAATTCCCGCTCGGAGCGCTGACCGTGGTGACCGGCGTAAGCGGATCCGGGAAATCAACGTTAATCAAAAAGATCCTATACCCAGCAGTCGGCCGCTTGAACGGTTCTGTTGCCGAAACTCCCGGTAAGTATGATCGATTGGAAGGAGACGTCTCGAAGATTACCCAGGTGGAATTTGTCGACCAAAACCCGATAGGAAAATCCTCCCGCTCCAATCCAATCAGTTATGTAAAAGCCTATGACGCCATCCGTCAGTTGTATGCCGATCAGCCGCTGGCAAAACAGCGCGGGTACAAGCCGTCCCATTTTTCATTTAATGTGGAGGGGGGCCGTTGCGAGACCTGTGAGGGAGAAGGCGAAATAAAGGTGGAAATGCAGTTCATGGCCGATATCTTTCTCAAGTGCGAAAGTTGCCACGGAAAGCGCTTTAAACAGGAAGTTTTAGAAGTGGAACATAAAGGCAAGAATATTTCAGACATTCTTGATATGACCGTAGAAGAAGGGCTTGCATTCTTTGGCGACAGGAAGCCGGTGTCCGATAAGATCCAGCCGCTGTTTGACGTAGGACTCGGTTACGTAAAACTTGGACAATCTTCAAATTCACTGAGCGGCGGAGAGGCACAACGTGTCAAACTCGCTTCTTTTCTTGGAAAGAAATCTTCCGAAAGCAAAGAACACATACTCTTCATTTTTGATGAGCCTACCACCGGCTTGCACTTTCACGATATTTCAAAACTCTTGAAGGCGATCAATGCCCTGGTAGACGAAGGTCATACGGTGTTGGTAATCGAACACAATATGGAAGTAATTAAATGCGCCGATTGGATTATTGACCTTGGCCCTGAGGGCGGAGAGAAAAAAGGGGGCAATCTTCTTTTTGAAGGCACCCCTGAAGAAATGGTAAGGAAAGGCAAAGGTTATACCGCTGATTTTCTAAAAGGAAAGGTCCGATAAGGGCTCATTCAGAAGACTCCGGTTGATTGTGAAATATCATGAGAGAAGAATATCAGCGACTCAGTGATTCAAAATTCGGCAAGAAGAACTGGCGCAAGTTCGGTCCGTACATAACCGAACGGCAGTGGGGAACGGTGAGGGAAGATTACAGCGCCGATGGCAATGCCTGGGGATCCGTCACCCACGACCATGCGCGGAGTAAAGCATATCGCTGGGGTGAAGATGGAATTGGCGGGTTTTGCGATGAACAACAGTTTTTGTGCCTTGCGATCGCGCTATGGAATAAGAAAGATCCTATTCTCAAAGAACGCTTTTTCGGCCTCGCCGGTAGCGAGGGGAATCATGGAGAGGATTGTAAAGAG
>JBGPGZ010000346.1:0-5022 GCA_041484175.1 Cyclobacteriaceae bacterium
CCAGGTGAGCGGTCGGCTCGTCAAGCAGCAGGAGGGGAGTATCTTGTGCCAGCGCCCTGGCAATCATGGCCATCTGCATCTGCCCGTCACTGAGCTCGTAAAGTTTCTTCTCCACCAGATCCTGCAGATGTACCTGTTCAATGGAACTTTCAATGGTCGCTTTATCTCCTTTGCCGAGCTTGATATTCCAGCCGAGGAAGGGATAACGTCCGTAAGTTACCAGGTCAAGCACAGTCATGTTGGTGGCAGTGATGCGATCGGTCAGAACGACTGCAATGCACTCACCTCCCACGGCCATGCCTCCAGACAGCGGCGGGAGAATTACCTTTCCGGACAAGGGTTTTTGCAAAGTGGCCAGCGTTCGAATCAACGTAGACTTGCCTACGCCATTGGGGCCCATAAAGCATACCAATTGACCAGGATGAAGAGAGAGGTTGAGATTTTCAAAAAGGAAGTTTGTCCCCGATTCCCTTTTGTAGCCAATGGTGAGGTTTTGCGTTTGGAGTACAGCCTCGCCTTCATCCACCCCTTTCCTTAGCGGAACCGGAGAAATTGAATTCATGAAATCTTTTTTCTCTTCCAAGGTGTTTTTGATTTCGCCTAAGCCAAATTCAATTTCGTTAATGCTGACCGATTTCAAATGTCGTTTTGTCGCACGCGTGAAAATATTAAATGACAACACTTCTCTTATTCTTCATCACCACCCAGATCACAACCGGAGCGCCGATCAAAGACGTAACGGCATTTAACGGAAGTATTTGTGTGCTCCCCGGCAACTGTGCAAGGATGTCACAAAATAAGATCAGGGAGGCCCCGCCCATCATCACTGCTGGCAAAAGGATTTTATGATTGTTGGTTTCGATCAAAAGCCGGACAAGGTGAGGAACTGCTAATCCTACAAATGCGATGGGTCCACAAAAGGCAGTTACACTGCCTGCCATCAAGCTGGTGGACAGTACAATCCAAAATCTCGATCCCCTGATATTGACACCGAGGCTTTGAGCATAGTTTTCTCCGAGCAACCATGCGTTCAATGACTTCATGGATAGAAACGCAATCATGATTCCAATCATCAGAATGAAAGCAAGTACCTGGATTTCGCGCCAGCCAGTGCCACCTACACTGCCCAAGGTCCAGATCATAAAGGCCTGGAGGTCTTCCGCTTTGCTCAGAAACTGCAGCACGCTTACTACAGAGGACGTGGCCGCCCCGAGCATCAACCCAATGATCAGCAGTGAAACATTGTCTTTGATTTTTTGAGCAATGGCCATCACCAACAAAAAGACCAGAACGCTGCCCGCACTGGCGGCCAGGGCGACGCTCCATGGATTTGTGCTGATGGGAAGCATCCACTGGGAGGAGGCGCTCGCCAGTATGACCACGGCTACCAACAAACTTGCCCCTGAACTGAGCCCGAGTACGTCGGGTCCGGCCAGCGGATTTCTAAACAAAGTCTGCATCATCAAACCGCTGGTAGCAAGCGCCGAGCCAGCCAGAACGCACGTTACCGCCTTTGGCAGCCTGAATTGCCAGATGATATCTGCCCAAATGGAGTCTTTGGAGCTGCCAGTTAGGATAGAGAAGATTTCTCCGAGGGGGATTTTTACACTTCCCAGCGCTATATTGATTACAAACAGACCTATGACCGTTGAAGCCAGGATAAAAAACGGTTTTCTGAATTGGGTTCTTCCGGTCACAGGGTCAGTTGATATCTCACTCCGACTTCGTCGGGGCAGGCGCAAAGATTCAAAGAGCCGGGCGAAACGCAAAGACTTTATTCAACCTCGGTCTGTAGGCGATAACCCGTTGACAATCATTGGTGGAATGCACCCTTTACTCCAGCGAACCCTTAAATGCTCAAAATCCCGATCATTTTTTGAAATCTACGCTTGGTAACTACCTAACTGTTCCTATCTTTGCAGTCCTTTTTGCGGTAGGAAACCCGCAAAACAGTTTAATAACAAGCAAAATAGGTTGCAACCATGCCTGGAATAATTGGACGTAAAGTAGGAATGACCAGCGTATTTGGCCCTGATGGAGCCAGTATAGCGGTTACGGTTATTGAAGCCGGACCTTGTGTGGTCACTCAGGTGAAAAACCAGGAGATCGACGGTTACAAGGCATTGCAGTTGGCCTTTGGCGAAAAGAAGGACAAGAACACGAGCAAGCCGATGCAAGGACATTTCAAAAAGGCCGCCACGACCTCCAAGAGAAATGTGATTGAATTCCGGGACTTTGGCGCTGAATTCGACGCCATCGCGGAACTTGGGAAGGAAGTAAAAGTGCAGGATATTTTTGCAGAGGGTGATTATATCGATGCGGTAGGCACTTCAAAAGGGAAAGGTTTCCAGGGCGTCGTGAAGCGTTACGGTTTTGCCGGAGTCGGTGGCCAGACCCACGGGCAGCATAATCGACTTCGCGCCCCGGGATCAATGGGTAATGCATCGTTTGCTTCACGCGTTATCAAAGGAAAGCGTCTACCCGGCCGCATGGGCAATGATCGTGTAAAACTGATGAACCTTCGGGTTGTGAAGATCATGCCCGACCAAAATTTGATTTTAGTCAGCGGCTCCGTCCCCGGGGCCAGGAACTCAACTATAATTCTGCAAAAGTAATGGACGTAGCAGTTGTAAAACATAGTGGCCAAACGACAGGCCGGAAAGTAAAGCTCTCCGCGGAGGTTTTTGGCATTGAGCCAAATGATCACGCAATCTGGCTTGACGTCAAGAGCTATCTTGCCAACCAGCGGCAAGGCACGCACAAATCGAAACAGCGTAACGAAATTGCCGGGTCATCCAAGAAGATCAAAAAGCAAAAAGGTACGGGTGGAGCCCGGGCAGGTAACATCAAGAACCCCCAGTTCAAAGGGGGTGGAAGGGTTTTCGGCCCACAGCCTCGCGACTATTCATTCAAACTCAATAAGAAGGTAAAAGACCTGGCCAGAAAATCGGCCTTAACGTATAAAGCAAAGGACAACTCCATAGCCATCCTCGAAGATTTCAACTTCGAAGCCCCCAAGACCAAACAGTATATAAGCCTGCTCAAGTCGTTGTCCCTCAACGATAAAAAGACACTCCTTGTCCTGCCCGAGGCTAATCAAAACATTGTGAAGTCCGGCAGAAATATTCAGAATACCAAGATCATCACCGCCAACCAGATCAACACCTATGATGTGATGAACGCGGACCAATTGATTTTGGTGGAGAGTTCGATCAGCAAGCTTGATAACATCTTAAACAAGCAGTAAACCAATGAGCATCTTAAAATCACCCCTGGTTACTGAGAAGATTTCTTCCTTGAATGAAAAAGGAAAATACGGATTTATCGTCGATGCCCGTGCCAACAAAGTAGAGATCAAGAATGCAGTAGAAAAGCAGTACGGCGTCAATGTGGAACGCGTGAATACGTCCAACGTAATGGGCAAGGTGAAGACGCGCAGCACGAAAGCCGGCGTGCTGTCGGGACGGAAGCCGAATTACAAGAAAGCCATCGTTAAGCTGGCCGCAGGTGAAGTAATTGATTTTTATAGCAACGTTTAAATAATCGGGAAATCATTAATTATAGTCAACAATGGCGTTGAAGAAACTTAAACCGGTAACTGCAGGCACGCGCCACAGGCTCTCTCCCGGGTTCGATGACATCACCGAATCCAGACCAGAGAAATCTTTGGTGACGACCTTGAAAAAAACCGGAGGTCGCAACAGCGAAGGCCGTATGACCATGCGCTACATAGGCGGTGGGCATAAGCAAAAACTCAGGGACATTGATTTCAAGCGCAACCGCTTTGGCATTCCGGCAACGGTAAAGTCGATCGAGTATGATCCGACGCGCACTGCGCGGGTTGCTAAGTTGTACTATGCCGATGGATTTAAGTCTTATATCATCGCCCCGAATGGATTGAAGGTAGGACAGACCGTTGTTTCAGGCGAAGATGTTGCGCCCGAAGTAGGAAACACCCTTCCGCTTTCCAAAATTCCATTGGGTACCATTATCCATAATGTTGAAAACAAGCCTGGCAAAGGAGCTTCTATTGCACGCAGCGCTGGCGTTTTTGTTCAACTACTTGCGCGCGAAGGGAGATATGCGACGCTGAAAATGCCTTCCGGTGAAATGCGCAATGTATTGGTAAATTGTTTAGCCACCGTAGGCGCCGTATCCAACTCCGATCATATGAATGAGAGCGTGGGTAAAGCAGGACGCAGCCGCTGGAGGGGTACTCGTCCAAGGGTACGTGGGGTAGCCATGAACCCGGTGGATCACCCGATGGGTGGAGGTGAAGGCCGTGCTTCGGGCGGTCATCCAAGATCAAGAAAAGGTTTGCTGGCAAAAGGAAAGAAGACCCGGCATCCTAAGAAGTATTCTGATGGTTTAATCATTGCAAGGAGGAAAAAATAATGGGAAGGTCAGTTAAGAAAGGTCCGTATCTCGATCAGCGCTTGGCCAAGAAAGTAACGGTCATGGAGCAGGCAGGCAAAAAATCGGTGATCAAAACATGGTCCAGGAGATCTACCATTACTCCGGATCTTGTCGGTTTTACGTTTGCTGTTCATAACGGCAACAAGTTTATTCCAGTATATGTCACCGAAAACATGGTGGGTCATAAGTTGGGCGAATTTGCTCCGACGCGTGTGTTCAAGGGGCACTCTGGCAACAATAAGGCGGAAGCAGCTAAATAATCTGGACAAGTAAAGCTGGTATGGAAAAGGTAAAGAAAACAAAAAGGTCGGTAGTGAAGCGGGCCAAGATTGAGGCGATCAAGGAAGCCGCAAAGAAGGGCCCTGCGGTTGCTTATCTCAAGGATGTGCCTACCTCTCCCCGCAAGATGAGGTTGGTTGCAGATTTGATCCGTGGGGTACGCGTAAGCAAGGCATTGAGCATTTTGAAATATGAATCCATGCACCCGGCCGGCCGGTTGGAAAAATTATTGCTTTCAGCGATCTCGAACTGGGAAGCCAAGAATTCAGACGTGAAACTGGAGGATGCAGATCTTTTCGTCAAAGATATTTTCGTTGATGGCGGCCG
>JBGPGZ010000347.1:0-5009 GCA_041484175.1 Cyclobacteriaceae bacterium
AATCTTCGAAGAGAAATAATTTTAATTAGCACACCCTTTTGGGAATGGTTTAACGAAACTTTCTGTTGGTATAAACAAAAGACATGAATCTTCATTTTTATAAATACCAGGCCACGGGCAACGATTTCATCCTGGTTGACAATCGGGAGGGCTCGATAGCTCTTACCGCCCATGAAATTGGTAAAATCTGTGATCGTAGATTTGGGGTTGGAGGCGACGGTTTGATACTCCTGGAGAAAGACCCGCAGCTCGATTTCAAAATGGTCTATTATAACAGCGATGGCACGCAAAGTTTGTGTGGCAACGGCTGTCGTACGGCTATTAATTTGGCATCGCGCCTGGGGATCGTGAATGGGAGAGCAACTTTTTCCGCCTACGATGGTGCCCATGACGCGGTTATACTTAGCAATGGTTTAATTCGCCTCCACTTGAACAATGTCATCGACTGGAAAAAACTGGGAGATGATATTTTTATTGACACGGGATCCCCGCATTTGGTCCGGTTTGTCAATAACCTAAAAGACGTTCACGTTGTGGAAGAGGGGAGACCTATCCGGTACAGCGACCCTTTCAAACCGGGAGGTGCGAATGTCAATTTTGTTGAATTACTGGGCCACAATGCGCTTTCGGTCAGAACCTATGAGCGAGGGGTTGAAAATGAAACGCTTTCGTGTGGCACGGGTGTTACTGCGGCAGCCCTGGCCGCTGCGTTGAAAGGATATTCCTCCCCGGTTGACATAAAAGTAATGGGCGGAAGTCTCTCCGTGGAGTTCAAATTCAGCCAGTCCGGCATATTTGAGGAAATTTTCCTGACTGGCCCTGCCAAAATGGTCTTTGAAGGCAATTTGGAGCTATAATTGCACACCCGAAATCTTTAACTTTGCAGACTTTTCGCTAAGCGTTACGGGGACCCGGTAATCGTTCCTCCCTTGAAGGGAAACCGCCATTAACTTTGAACGGATACGCATTAGCGAGAACGCGAATAAAACTTTAATACATGCTTAAGCTGATAGCGAAACTGTTCGGGACCAAGTCGGAGAAAGACATCAAGCGGATTACCCCGCTTGTTGAAGCAACCAAACGGGAGGTGGATAAACTTTTGTCCGTATCACACGATGAATTACGGCAGAAGACCTCGGAAATCCAGGAACACATCAATACTCGCTTGAAGTCAATTGACGATCAATTGGCGGCCCTGCACCATCGGATCGCGGAAAATCCTGAACTCGACCTTAATGAGAAGGAAGCCATCTTTGCGCAAATTGACAAGATTGAAGGGGAGCGGAACACGGAGTTAGAAAAAATACTACTGGAAATCCTGCCCCTGGCTTTTGCCATCATCCGCGAAACGGCGCGTCGATTTAAGGAAAATGAATTCGTTGAAGTGACCGCCCAGGAACACGACATCCAGTACGCAGCCACTCATGAAAACGTAAAAATATCCGGAAACAAAGCGCATTGGTACAATCAATGGATGGCCGCGGGGAACTTGATCACCTGGGATATGCTGCACTACGAAGTGCAGATTATCGGTGGTATCGTGCTGCACGAGGGCAAGATTGCCGAGATGGCCACGGGTGAAGGGAAGACGCTGGTAGCTACTTTTCCGGCCTTTTTGAATGCCCTGGCAAAACGCGGAGTGCATATTGTGACCGTCAACGATTATCTCGCCCGACGCGACAGCGAATGGATGGGCCCGTTGTTTGAATTCCACGGATTGAGGGTTGATTGCATTGATAAACACGAACCAAACTCGACTGAACGGAGGAATGCCTATCAGGCGGATATCACGTATGGGACCAACAACGAATTTGGCTTTGACTATCTGCGCGACAACATGGCGCGCGAGCCCGAGGAACTTGTGCAACGCGGCCACCACTATGCCATGGTTGATGAAGTTGACAGCGTGTTGGTTGATGAGGCACGCACGCCGTTGATTATCTCCGGCCCGATTCCAAGAGGGGATGAGCATGAGTTCCATGATCTGAAGCCGCGAATCTTCAAGTTGGTAGAAGCCCAGAAAAAACTCGTCAATCAATTTTTGAATGACGCAAAAAAACTGATCGCCGACGGAGATGACAAAGTTGGAGGCCTGGCCCTGTTCCGGTCTTTTCGCGGGATGCCCAAGTATAAGCCGGTGATCAAATACCTTAGTGAAAGTGGTACCAAGAATATCCTTCAGAAAACGGAGAACCACTATTTGCAGGATAATAAAAAGGAAATGCCCCAGGCGGATGCTCCGCTGTATTTTGTCATCGACGAAAAGGACAATAGCGTAGACTTGACCGAAAAAGGGATCGACCTGATTACCGGTGAGGGTGAGGATCCAAAGTTCTTTATAATGCCTGAAATCGGCACTGAACTCAATAAAATCGAGAAAGACCCCAGCCTCCGGGAAGACGAGCGTTTCCACAAAAAAGAAGAGCTCATCAGAGACTATTCAACCAAATCGCAGCGCATCCACAGCGTCAATCAGTTGTTGAAGGCGTACACTCTTTTTGAACGTGATACTGAATACATCATCGTTGACGGTAAAGTGAAGATCGTTGACGAGCAAACCGGACGGGTACTTGATGGCAGAAGATACTCCGACGGCCTGCATCAGGCCATCGAAGCAAAGGAAAATGTGAAAGTGGAGGATGCAACACAAACCTACGCCACGATCACGTTGCAGAATTATTTCCGGATGTATCACAAACTCGCCGGGATGACCGGCACGGCTGAAACGGAGGCGGCCGAATTGTGGGATATTTATAAATTGGATGTGGTAACCATTCCGACCAACAGGCCCGTTACGCGCAAAGACGTCGATGACCTGGTATTCAAAACCATGCGTGAGAAGTTCAACGCTGTCGTCGATGAGATTGTGAAGTTGACATCGGAAGGCCGTCCTGTATTGGTGGGAACTACCTCGGTCGAAATTTCCGAACTCCTTAGCCGCATGTTGCAGCTAAAGAAAATCAAACACAATGTGTTGAATGCCAAACAACACCAACGAGAGGCTGAAATTGTGGCCGAAGCAGGAAAGCCCGGGACGGTGACCATCGCCACCAACATGGCCGGACGCGGTACGGACATCAAGCTTACCCCCGAATCAAGGGGATCCGGTGGACTTGCCATCATTGGCACGGAGCGTCATGAATCACGGCGGGTAGACCGGCAGTTGCGGGGCCGTTCCGGCCGTCAGGGTGACCCCGGGACTTCGCAGTTTTATGTTTCCCTGGAAGATAACTTGATGCGCCTGTTCATGCCCGAGCGAATTGCGCGCATCATGGACCGCCTTGGACTCAAGGAAGGCGAAGTCATTTCTCATTCCATGGTAACAAGTTCCATCGAACGGGCACAAAAGAAAGTTGAGGAAAATAACTTCGGCATCCGGAAACGCCTGTTGGAATATGACAACGTAATGAATTCCCAGCGCGAAGTGATCTACAAACGCAGAAGAAATGCGCTTTTTGGTGAACGCCTTCAACTGGATATCCTTACGATGCTGTACGATACGTGTGAGGATATCGTGGCAAACGCAAAGGCAGGAGAAAATCTGGATAGCTTTAAGCTCAATGTATTAAGTACGCTGGGATTTGATTTTCATGTTACCGAAGAGGAAATAACCCGCACGGAATTAAATGTGCTTGCTGAAAAGCTTTACGAACAGGCCCTGGCCCATTACGAGCACAAAAATAAATTGGTTGCGGACAAGGCCATCCCGGTCATTAAGGACATCTATAAGACTCGCGGTGCCACCATCCATGAAATTTTGGTTCCGTTTACCGATGGAACAAAGCAAATCGGCGTCGCCGCCAATTTAAAAAAGTGTGTCGAGACCAACAACGCGGAATTGATCCGGTCGATGGAAAAGATGATTACATTGGCCATCATTGATCAAAATTGGAAAGAGCACCTTCGGGACATGGACGATCTGAAACAGTCCGTGCAAAATGCGGTGTACGAACAAAAGGATCCTCTCCTGATCTATAAATTTGAAGGTTTTGAGGCATTCAAGCGGTTTATTGCCAAGGTAAACGAGGAGACTATTTCCTTTCTGTTGAAGGCGGACATTCCTGTGCAGCAACCCGAACAGGTGCAGGAGGCGAGGGCGCAGCGGAGCAGGGTAAAACTCAATGAACAAAAAGAAGAATCACGCTCCCTGTTATCGGGAGGTGGTCAGCCGCAGGGCCAGCAGCGACCCGTGGAAGAAAAAGTCATGCCTGTTAAATCTGAGAAGGTGGCCGGAAGAAATGACAAGATATCGGTACAATATCCCGACGGCCGTGTGTTAAAAGACGTTAAGTATAAAAAGGTGGAAGACGACGTCAAGAGTGGACGCTGCATTGTAATTGAAGAATAACCATGAAAAGATCATCGGAGGGTTATCGGATACTCAATCTTGAAGTTGCATCATCCATTGCGATTGGAAATTCGGCGCTCAGTATCTTGTTCCTGCTTCTTGAAGTCTCCTGTGCAGCGCAAATGTCAAGCAAGTCTTATTACGAAGACCTGGCCGGCAATCGACCAAAATTTGTCAACTCCGAGGATACCACCAAGAAAAATCCGGAACAGGAACCTGTCCTGGTAGCTGCAAAACCCACCAAAAATGTAAACGGAAAAGTGGACCCCATCCTCGACAGCATTGACCGGTTTAACCTGACCCGGAAATTCCTTGATGGGTTTACCGTCCAGATCTATTCGGGTCAAAATCGCGAGGATGCCATGAATGCAAAGCAGAAAATGAACAATGGAGCTCCCGATCTGACGGCGAGCCTTCAATACATCCAGCCGAAGTTCCGCGTGACCGTGGGTAACTATTATACCAAACTGGAAGCTCAAAAAGACCTTGTGCGTCTAAAAAGGATTTTCCCGAATGCCATTCTCGTCCCCGAAAGAATCTTGATAAAATAATAGTTCAAAAACTGTTCTGGATAGATGAATATGACTCCTGGTCATAGGGGAGATGTCTGGCAATTAACAGACCGGATTTGTTTGAAGAATATCATTTTACCGCAAAGACG
>JBGPGZ010000348.1:0-5006 GCA_041484175.1 Cyclobacteriaceae bacterium
AATCACTGTCTGCACCGTGCGGATGTTCAATGATGCTGTCCTCAAGGCTCTGAAATTGCTGCCGGTTCTTTCGCTTGTAACTGATCGCAGTATTGAACACAATCCGGTAAAGCCAGGTTGAAAACTTCGCCTGCCGGTTAAAGCTTTTCAAGTAATGAAACGCTTTAATAAACGCATCCTGGGCGGCCTCTTCCGCCTCAGGCCGGTTATTGACAATCTTGAGGGCAATCGTAAATGCATAGCTTTTGTATTTGTCCACCAGCCCCGCATAACTTTGCCGGTCTCCCGCTAGTATCCGGTCGATTAGGTCGTTTTCCTCCTGTAATGTGATCACGGGCTTTGGACGTTCATTTGCCTTTTTAAGTTACAGAAAATCGGTCGAAATAAGGGAGCTAAATTATCTATCGACCGCTGTAACCGGATCAGACCCTTCCGCGTCAAAGAGGCAAAACATAAAAAAAATAAGATTATGAACGGTATGGAATCAATTTTGGGTATCAGCTTGCCTATTATCATCACCCTGGGCGCCTTTGTGATGGTCGTGTATATCCGCAAGTATTCAAATCTGGAGCGGATGGCGATCATTGACAAGGGTTTGAACCCGGATCTTTTCAAAAGCGAGCGATCAGTTTCCGGTCCACTGCGTGCCTCTTTATTGCTGATAGGGGCCGGTATTGGTTTGCTCATGGGTTACTGGTTGGACAGATCCTTCGACATGGAGGAAGTTGGATACTTTTCAATGCTCCTCATTTTCGGAGGGCTTGGCCTGGGGTTAGCCTACATCATTGAAGAACGGAAAGCCAAGGAACTGAAGTGACCCCAAGGGCAAGAAACCCACCAACACAGTTGTGGGTTTTTTTTGGTCCGTTTCTCTTTGCCCACTTACCCATCTCTGTCTTCTTTCGGTTAACGCTGACGATAAACTGCAATACATAAGGATCTTATGTATCCACCAAAGACAGCTGGAGAAAACGAATCGGTTTTATGTGGCTTGGAGCAGGAATTTAGACTCCCCGGTACGATTTGTTATTGATCCTGGTGTTGAGGCTGTTCACCTCCCGGTGCCTTGGGATTTGCCGGCTTGACTACGATGGTGCGGCCATCCAGATCCGTTTCGTTCAAGGCGGCAATCGCTTTGTTCGCTTCTTCATCATTGGGCATCTCTACAAATCCAAATCCTTTGGATCTTCCGGTATCGCGGTCCTTGACAATTTTGGCGGAAGAAACCTGACCGAATTTGGCAAAGGCAGCCTCCAGATCTTCGCGCTTGGTTTTGAAGTTCAATCGAGCAACAAAAATGTTCATGATAACAGAAAATATTAATTTGAATAATGAAACGAATCCCCTTGCGCCTCAGGCGATAAGGGATTACAAATTAGTATTAAATCTTAATATTTTCAAGATCAGGGAAGGACTAAAAGTCCCTGTTTCAGGCTGATTGAGTGCTTTCTTTGCGGCTTTAACCCTCCATCAATTCACGGGCATTCTCCAGCGCCAGTGTTGAGGGTTTTGCCCCTCCGATCATTTTGGCAATTTCCTCCACCCGTTCATTTTCATCCAGCTTCCGGACGTGGGTAATGGTTTTGGTCGAGGAATTGTCCTTGTAAACAAAGTAATGCGTATCTCCCTTAGCAGCTATTTGCGGCAGGTGGGAGATGGTAATAAGCTGATGACGCCGCGCCATCTCTTTCATCATCGCACCCAATTGGATGGCGATTTCGCCGGAGACCCCGTTGTCAATCTCATCCAGGATGAGCGTGGGCAAGGACGTTTTTTCGGCCATCACATATTTGACACAGAACATAAGCCTTGAAAATTCTCCTCCTGAGGCCACCTGGGCAATGGCTCTCGGCACTACACCCTTGTTGGCGCTGAATAAAATTTCAATGCTGTCGCTGCCGGTGGGGCCGGGGGGCACGGGTTGGTTTTCAATCATCAGCCGGGCCTCCGGAATACCCAGCCCTTTCAGCAAGGCGATGATCTGGTTGCAAAGCGGCGTAAAGACCTTTTCACGTGATTTCTTTATCTCGTTGGCCTGCTTGTCAAGTTCGGCGGTGGCTTTTTCCAACATGGATTTTGCATCCGCCAGCGAAGAATCAAGGTTGCTTGTTTTGTCTGCCTTCAGCTGAAGAGACTCCTGAATTACCAATAACTCCCGGATGCTTTTGCTCCTGTGTTTTTGAAAGAGTTGGTAGATGAGACTGAGCCGCTCTTTTATTTCCTCCGATCTCCTGGGATCAAATTCGACTCTGCCTTCTTCCCTTTCGATTTCGCCAAGAATATCCTCCAATTCAATTCTTGCGCTTTCAAGGCGCCGGAAAAGTTGTTCATAGGCCGGAGCATAATTTGCTATGGGGTTCATTTGACTTCGCACTTCAGTCAACAATGATACCAATGAAACCTCGGACCCGTTTAGCAAAGCCAGGGCATGATTGAAACGAGTTTTGATGTCTTCGGCGTGTTCGATGATCTTTAGTTGAGATTCCAACTCTTCCTGTTCGTTTTCGCCGGGGTTTACCTTGACCAATTCATCCAGTTGGAATCTTACAAAGTCCGCCTCCTGGTTTAGTGTATCTGCTTCGCTGACAAGGGCTGCGTATTCCGTTTTAGCGCGATTGAATACTTTCCACAGGAGCGCGTATTCTGTTCTTAATTTTTGGTTGGCAGCAAAAGTATCGATGAGTTGAAGTTGAAATAACCGGCTGCCCAACTCGAGCGTCTCATGCTGGGAATGAACATCCATCAACCGGCTTCCTATTTTTTTCATGACCTCGAGGGTAACCGGGGTATCATTGATGAAAGCCCTGCTCTTTCCATTCGGGCTGATTTCTCGGCGGATTACGGTTTGCAATTCATAATCCAGGTTTTCCGATTCAAAAAGGTCTTTGAGCAAATATGAAGATATATCAAACACTCCTTCGGTGATGCACTTTTCGGAATCGTCCCACAAGACTTTCGTATCGGCACGGTTGCCCAACAGCAAGCTGATAGCGCCCAGCATGATTGATTTTCCAGCTCCTGTCTCGCCGGTAATCACATTCAAATGAGCTGAAGGCTTTATCTCCAGGTGTCTGATTAAGGCGTAATTCCTGATGGTCAGCTGAATGAGCATGTATCCACAATATTAATTTTTTTGACCGAGATTAACTCAACCGCGGAATGGAAATAGAGGGATCTTCAAAGCCTTACCCGACGTTGCTGTCGGTACAGCGCTAATTAGAGATGATCTTCTGGTAGATATTTCGCTTGGAGTCGATCGAAGTAAGGATATCATAAGCCTCCCGCCGGACTTGCAGGCTACCATCCGAGAATACATTGACCAATTCGGGGGCTTTGGCATCAAAAAATGAAATAACAAAGATTCCGTTGGGGTAAATGGTCCAGACCTTTTTTACATTTTTGAGCACTTCCAGAATAGTCTCGCGGCTTTGGTCCGGGGACTTATCAAAGGTGTCCAGTGCCAGGCGGTGGTACTTATAGGTATTTTTGCGCAGGTCAGCCATTTGCGGATTGTTGAGGTCAACGATCAGCGCATAGCGGTTGCGATTGCTCCCCAGCGCCTGCCACCCAGGCCGGTTCGAAGGCTGAGCATTGTTCACTACGGCAAAAGCTTTTTGAAAATGAGGTGAACCACCCATCTCACTAAAGGAATCATAATCCATTCCGATGACGATATAGGCATAGAAAGCCAACATGGATGTGAGATTGGTAATGTAAGTATTGTCGTTGTACTCCAAAGGCTGCGATTCGATGTATTCAAATTCCCATTCACGATCGGCAAAATTGAACACCACGGTTTCGAGGTTAGTATTATAAACCGGCCGGGCAGATGTGATTTGAACGTTCGCAACAAAATTTCCGATCGAGGGCATCTTGTTAATGTTCAGAAAGAGATTGCAGTTAATCTTTTCGTAGTTCTTGTAATTATCGTTGGTCCATTTGCGGGTATTCAAAAAATTGGCAAAGGCCCGTTCCATGTCCTTGAATACGTTGCGGTCCGACGTCTGAATCTGATCGGCGTTGATCGTGACCTTGCAATTGAGCTCCTGTCCCAGGCAGCCAAAGGAAAGAATAAGAAAAACTGGTATGGAGGTAAACCTAAACATGCGTTTGTTCAATAATAGCATTAACGATGTCGCCGGCAACTTCTTTTTTAGTTTTAAGATTAAATTCCTGGACCCGGTTTTTCCGGTCAATAATGCTGATTTTGTTGGTGTCAAGCCCAAACCCTGCCCCCTGGTCATTCAGGGAGTTCAATACGATCAGGTCAAAATTCTTTGCAATTAACTTTTGCTCCGCGTGGGCCCGTTCGTCTTCGGTTTCGAGGGCAAATCCTACGATAACCTGACCGTTCCTTTTCAGTTTTCCCAATTCAGTGGCGATATCATGTGTTTTTGCCAGGTCCAATGTGAGGGTACTCTCTGTCTTTTTGATCTTTTGCGTTGCTATGGAACTTGGCTTGTAGTCGGCCACCGCTGCCGACAGCACGGTAATGTCGGCCGTAGGAAATAAAACTTTACAGGCGTTATACATTTCTTCGGCCGAAGTAACATTTTTTACGTGAATGTTCGGATGTGAAGACAGTTGCGAGGTAGGCCCTGAAATAAGGTTTACCTCAGCACCATAGTCGGCCAGCATTTCTGCAATGGCAAATCCCATTTTGCCGCTCGAATTATTGCCTATAAACCGGACGGGGTCGATCGCCTCATGCGTGGGGCCAGCCGTAACCAATGCCTTTTTTCCCTTCAGGGTATTTCCTTTCAAAAAATATCGTTCAAGATGAGTGATGACTTCTTCCGGCTCGGCCATCCGGCCCTGACCCATAAGGCCACTGGCCAATTCTCCGTAGTTCGGATCGATCAAATGATTACCCCAACTTTTTAATGTTGCCACGTTTTGCTGCGTGGAGGGATGTTGCAGCATGTCCAGGTCCATTGCAGGGGCGAAGAATACCGGGCAACGGGCAGAAAGATAAACCGCCAGCAACAAGTTATCACAATTGCCAT
>JBGPGZ010000349.1:0-5002 GCA_041484175.1 Cyclobacteriaceae bacterium
GAAAAGGCTTATCATTTGGATGGCCATGTTGTGCCTGGTACTTTCCAAATTTGCATGGGCTCAGCTTCCGGCGGTAAAATTGGTTGCACCCACAAAGGGAGCCCCGTCAGAATTGGTAAAGCTAACCGGATTTAATTTTGGAACGGATCTCTCCAAAGTCACGGTTTATTATGGGGGCGCCAAAGCAACGATTGCCACGATTTCTGATCAACTCCTCGAGACACGGGTTCCCTTTGGTGCGAGCTTCGACCTGATTTCGGTTACCAATACGACCTCCGGACTGACGGGGTACAGCCGCCCACCATTTTTGCTAAGTTTTGGGGGGGCTCATGGATTTAACGCTGCAAACCTGCAGACTCAATTCGACGCATTTGCGGACAATGGACTTTATGATCATTGCCTTTGCGACTTTGACGGCGATAATAAGATGGACATTGCAACGGCCAACGACAACTCCACGTCTATCTCCTTATTTAAGAACAACAGCACGGTGGGTTCTTATAGTTTCACCAAATCAGCGGGGTTGGTGGGGGTAAGATCTATCCATGCGCGCTGCGGCGACCTTAACGGAGACGGACTTCCAGACTTTGCCATTTCGGAAGGAGGAGGCGGTAATCACATTTTCGTCTTCAAGAATTTAGGGGGATTCTCTTTTTCGATGCAAACAATTACCATTAGCGCGAAAAAAGTCAAGCGCATTGAGATAGGGGACCTTGATGGGGACGGGAAGCCTGAACTCATTATAACAGACCAGGGAGGAAACGACGTGATTGTCCTGGTGAATCAAAGTACCCTTGCTGCCATATCGTTCGCGGCTTCACCGGTAATTATTCCCATTACAGGGGCTGCCAGCACGGATGGAATTGCCGTGGTGGATATCGACGGTGATGATTTGCCTGAAATTATTACTTCCCAATTTCTTTCCGCAACCGGTGACTTGTTTATCATTAAAAATCAGAGTACACCCGGGAACCTGAAATTAAATAATCAGATCACCTTGCCCATTTCAGGGACGCTTGTCAATATCAGGGTAGGGGACCTTGACGGAGACCGCAAGCCTGATATTGCAGTCACTCAACTTTTGGCATCCGGTGTGTCCGTGTTTTTGAATACAAGCACCCCTTCCCAAATTCAGTTTGCAACTTCCCAGAATATCCTCACGGATGATCATCCCTGGGGTATTGACTTTGGTGACCTCGACGGTGACGGCAAACCCGATATCATCACTGCATCCATCACGCAAAAATCATTGACGGTGTTGAACAACTCAAGCACGCCAGGTAGTTTGTCATTTCAAAAAACCATCATTCCGACTACCTTTATCAACCGGCACGTGAAAATTGTGGATGTGGATGGAGATGGTAAACCCGACGTTACATTCACAAGCGTGGACGACAACAATTCGGGAGTGCTTGCGTCGATGGTTTCTATTCTCAGGAATGCAGCTTGTATGACACCCGTAGTTTCTCCTGCGGGGCCACTCACCATCTGTGCCGGCTTTCCACTGCGCTTATTTGCTACGGTCAACGGGGGGGTAACCTATCAATGGATGAAGGATGGTGTAAACGTTGCAACAGGAGCAAATGCCTTTTTTGATGTTACGTTGTCCGGGCAATATACGGTTACCGCAATCGCAGAAGGAGGAACCTGTTCAAAAACTTCAAATGCGGTAGATGTTACCGTGTCGGCAGGTCCCGCGCTTGGACCCGCAGTTCCTGTGAATAACGGGCCGGTGTGTCCTCAGGGAACTCTTCAGCTGAGTGTTGCCGATGTTGGCGCTACTGAATACCGTTGGGCGGGCCCTGCAAGTTATTCTTCTACGGGTTTGCTGCCTGCCCCGGTTGCGAATTTTACTATTGCCAATGCCGGCCGCTATTCGCTGGATGTGATACAGGGAGGATGTCTTGCGCAGCAGGCCTCTACCGTAGTGGAAGCAGTTAACATCCCCGATTTCCGGGTCAGCGTTCCGGGACCGGGTCTTATTTGTCAGGGGCAGAATCTTACCCTGTCCCTTTCTCCAAGTGTCGCGAACTATAGTTATCAGTGGTTTGAAAACTCATCGGGATTGCTCGCCGGTGAAACCAATGCTACATTGGTCGTCTCGTCTTCCGGGAAGTATTTTGCCCAGATACAAAGTATTACTTACCCCGCTTGTGCTGCAGTAAAATCGGATACTGCGACAGTCCTCGTCGTAAGTATCCCCGTGGCCTCGTTCACTGCTCCCGCCACCAGCTGTGTGGGTCAGGCAGTGCAGTTCACAAACCAAAGCACGGTCGATGCCAACGCAACACCGATTTATAACTGGACCTTTGGAGATGGAAACTCTTCTACCGGCACAAGCCCTGCTCACGCTTACAATGTTGCAAATTCTTTTAATGTGCAGTTGGGTGTGACGTACCAGGGAGGGATATGTCCCAAAACTTTTTCCAAATCCATATCCATTCAATCCCCGCCGGCGCTTTCCATCACGACTCCGGCAAACCAGACAACGCTGTGTGAAGGTTCAACCCTTACGCTTCAAGCCGTTGGAAGTTTCGTCTCCTATCTTTGGAGCACGCAAGATACAACTTCGTCCATCGTCATCACCACGGATGGGACTTTCACGGTGGCGGCAACCGCTGCCAACAGCTGTGTTGTCAATGGCAGCAAGACAATCGGACTATTGCCTGCTCCGGTTATTACCATTTCGGCGACTCCGGATAAGATAGAAACAGGTGAATCGTCGCAGCTGCTTGCATCCGGGCTAGACGATTATGCCTGGACCCCCGGCGGTACGTTGTCAGACTCCACAATTGCCAATCCAGTGGCTACACCGGCTCAGACAACCTATTATCATGTTAAAGGAAAAGGGAGCAATGGATGTACGGGGAAAGATTCCATTCAAGTAGCAGTGAAGGGGGAGTCCATTGTCAATAAACTGAAACCTGTCAATTTCTTCTCCCCTGGCAACGGTGATTTGATTAACAATACGTGGAGTGTTCCGAACATCGAGAGTTTTCCTCAATGCGCAGTTTCTATCTATGACGAAAAAGGAATCAAGGTGTTTGAGGCCAAACCGTATCTCAACAATTGGGATGGCACCACCTCTAGTGGAAAACAATTGCCTATGGGAGTATATTATTACATCATCCGGTGCGACGGAGAAGAGAATATACCCAAAACCGGAAGCATAACCCTGATCAAATGATTTGGATAAGTCAAATTTTGGACAAAATCTTACATCCGTTTGCTTACCGTCAACGATTTCGGTTACTTATTAGGTTGCTGACGTATTTTTGTATTGGCAGGTTTTCTATAGTTGGCTCTTCAATCTTTTATTGGTGTTTTTTTTATTAACCAAACGTATGAAGAAGCCCTTTGGTTTTATTGTGGCATTGCTATTTGTGTCAACGCTTTCTTTTTCCCAGGCGGTGGAAATTTGTAATGATGGCATTGATAACGATGGCGATGGTTTCATAGATTGCTTTGACAAAAAATGCGCCAACTTTGCGTCTTGCATTGGTGGCTACACGGGCAATACTGCAAACTGTCAAGCAAAGCCATCGTCCTTCCCAACGTTTTCAATGGAGTTGGCATGGGGTTCGCCCAACCAGGTTACGGACCATCTTACCCGCATTTCAATTGGCGATCTTGACCGCGACGGATTTCCTGAGATTGTGACCCTAAACAGTGTAACGGATATTCTCTATATACTCGACGGCCGGGACGGGACCATCAAGAAAAGCCTGAATCCGGGATACGATGTCATGCGCGAAGCGATCATCGGCAACCTGAATAATGACAATTGTGCAGAAATATTCGTGTATGGTATCCTGGCCAAACAGCACTATATATTTGCCTATGATTGCAACTACACCGAACTATGGAGGACTAAGATCCGGGGCAAAGTAGGTACGAGTGAAGGCGACCCTGTTCACTTTGGTCTTGCCGACTTTGACGGCGATGGAAAGGTTGAACTCTATTGCAAAGACATGATCCTGGATGCCCACACGGGAACGGTCATCGTCAACAGCGTCACCGATTGGCGCTATGTGAATGGCGGACCGGTGGCCGTGGATATGTTAGGCAACCAGGATCTGGAGTTGGTACTTGGGTGCATTATTTATAATGTGAACCTGGGAACGAGAACCCTCAACTCCGGCACCCTGACAGAAGTGGCCCGGGCCACCGACTACAAAACGCGCATAACCCCAACGCTACTCTACCGGCATACCACCAGCGTGGCCGATTACAACCTCGACGGATTCCTGGATGTGATTGCAACAGGTTCCTTTCAAACCACCGACAACACAACCGCTTTTTTCTGGGATGTAAAAAATAATGTCCTCAAGACGTTCAATGATTATATCGCCGGCAACGTCACCATTGCCGGTTGTAACGGATCCACCAGTGATTATTATGCAAAAGGCTGGGAGCAGGGGATGGGACGGATCAATATTGCGGACCTCGACGGTAATGGCAAAATGAATGCTTCTTTTATATCCGGGAAATATTTGTATGCTCTTGATGAAAACTTTAACCTGTTGTGGCGCAAGGATGTGAAGGAAGAGACTTCCGGAATTACGGGTTGCACCTTATTTGATTTTAATGGTGACGGAAAATCGGAAGTTGTTTATCGCGATGAAAGCTTTATATATATTATCAATGGAGTGGATGGAAGTACCTTTACACAGCAAACCTGTATATCCAGAACTCAGCTGGAATACCCGATCGTTGCCGATGTAAACGGAGACGGGGCCACGGAGCTTTGCGTCACCTGCGGTTTTGATGATGCGTTGGCGCAGGCAAACTTTTGCAGCAATACCTATTATAAGAATGGGCATGTCCGCGCATTCCGTTCGGCGTCTCAGCCTTGGGTGCCTGCACGAAAACTCTGGAACCAACACGGTTATTTTAACGTCAATGTCAATGATGACCTTACCATCCCCAGGCGGCAGCAGAAGCACCATTTGGTCTTTTCAAACGGCAGTTGTACCGTTGGGCCGAACCGGCCACTGAATTC
>JBGPGZ010000350.1:0-4992 GCA_041484175.1 Cyclobacteriaceae bacterium
CCGGATTTACGATCGCTGCCTTAATCGATTGATAGCTGACCGTGAGCCATGCGATCATAAGGGCGGCGCCCCCGGCAAGCAAGAAGGAGCCTGCAGTGATGTTGATCCGGTAAGCAAATCCGCTTAACCACTGGTCCATCATCCACCAGGCAAGCGGTGCTGCAAGCACAAACGCAATGACCACCAGCCGGGTGAAATCCTTTGAGAGAAGAATCACCACCCCGCTTACCGATGCACCCAGCACCTTGCGGATGCCGATCTCTTTTGTTCTTGAGCTGGCAGTGTAGGCTGAAAGACCAAACAAACCCACACAGGCAATCGCAATGGCAAGTCCGGAGAAAACCCCAAAGAGTTTCCCTGACCGCTGCTCTTCATTGTATTGCTGCTTCATGTTTTCGTCAAGGAAATCATATCGGAAGGGTTGGTCGGGCTTTATCTCCTTCCACTTGGCTTCAATTTGCGCAATCGCATCAGGGATTTTTCCCGCCTTTAACCGGACAGCAACATAGGCCGACCCGCCGCCAAACAATTCATTGCTTTGAATGGCAAGTGGCGTAATTTGATCACGTAGCGATTGAAAATTAAAATCTTTAACGATCCCTACAACGGTGAACTCTCGTGTAAAGCTGGTGCCGTCGCGACGCTGTGTCACCGATCTGAGTTTAGTGCCAAGGGGATCTTTTAGTCCCAGGGTTTTGACCGCCGTTTCATTGAGGATCAACGATAGTGAATCAACTGTTTCCCTGGAAAATCCTCGTCCCTGTACGATCTCAAAACCGATCGTCGCGGCAAAATCATCGTCCATGCCTGTCGATTTGGTGGTGAGGATTTCTGAAGAACCTTCCGGCTGAAATTGTTCTCCAAAGTACTCATCCGATCTACCCAGCATCGAATTGAACCCGCCCACGCCGGCCACTCCAGGCATTCTCCTGAGTTCATCCATGAACGTAGCGGCCTTTTTATCCAGGGCAAAAGCCCGTTCAATCATCACCACCTGGTCCTTGTCAAAACCGAGATCCTTTGTTTGCATAAAATGCATCTGCTTTGCCACGATCAAGGTTCCCACCATCAACACCATGGAAATCATAAACTGAAAGACCACCAATCCATTTCGCAAGAAGGAGCCACCTGAACTACCGCTAAAATTGCCCTTCATTACAACCACCGGATTGAAACCGGAAAGGACAAATGCCGGATAAAGCCCGGCCAGAATTCCGACGACCACCGCGAATCCAAGGAGTCCAACGACGACATCGGGCGCGAAAATGAGTTGGAGTTGCTTGTCGATCATGTTGTTAAAAGTTGGCAACAGCAACTCAACGCCGACCACGGCCACCAGGGTGGCGCTCAGCGAAAGTAAGTTGGATTCAACCAGGAATTGGGTGACCAAATTGTTTTTGAGCGACCCCATTACCTTCCTGACACCCACTTCTCGAGCCCGCTCTGCTGAACGGGCCGTCGCCAAATTCATAAAATTGATGCAAGCAATCACCAAAATCAGGATCGCTATGGAGGCAAGAATATAAACATATTTGAGATTGCCGCCGGGTTTAAGTGTTGCTTCGATGTTCAGGGGATCGAGATGAATTGATGCAAGAGGTTGCAGAAAATAACGATATCCATTTCCTGCCTTTCGATAATCCTGCCAGGATTGTCCGAGCTTGTGCTCAATCTCCGCCGAGGCATAGGTATCCACCATCTTGGGAAATTTTGCTTCCAGCTTATTGGGATCGGCGGCGGCATTAAGCTCCAGATAAGTATGTGCTGAAAAAGAGGTGAAATTTTCAATTTTGGTAAAAGGAAATGTTATCCACGAACCCAGGAAATCAAATTGCAGATGAGAATTCTCCGGAACATTTTCGCACACTCCGGTTACTTTGAATTCGCCAAAATCACCGCCGAGTACCTTGCCTATCGGATCCTCCTTGCCAAAATATTTCTTGGCAGTGGCTTCCGTAATAACCATTTGGTTGGGTCCGGCCAGGGCCGTTCTTCGATCACCCTTGAGCAACTTGATATCGAAAAATGAAAAGAAGGCGGTATCCGCTGTCAGGATATGATCCTCTTCAAACGACTTGATTTCTTTGTCGCTGACTTTGTAAGTAATCAGCGTGCGGTTAAACGGACCACCCAGGCGCAGGACATTTTTTACTTCGGGAAAATCGCGCAGGATGACGTCGGCGAAGGAATGAGGTATGACGCCATACAGGGTTGAATGATTTGGATATTTGCGCTCCAGTACGATCTTATAGATCCGGTCGGCCTTGGTGTTAAACCGGTCGTACGACAATTCGTGTTTTACATAGAGCACAATCAAGAGACAGGCCGTAATGCTAATGGCCAGTCCCAGGATGTTGATGGTGGTATAGACTTTCTGTTTTACCAGACTTCTGAAGGCGACTTTGACGAAATTGCGGAGCATAGGTTGGATTTATGAAAAGTGAAATTACAAAGTATGTGCCATCAAAAATGTGCGCAGGAATGCCCTTTAAAGCGTACCAACCGTCCAAAAAGGGACGGTTAGCGACCGAAACCGGACAAGCATGCGCAACCCAATGCCACCCAAAGGGAGTGGAATCACCCTGCAGATTATGTTGAAAACTCATACCTTTGCATTTCGTCATCCGGTTTGTCTATGTTAAAGTTTCTCCTCATCCTTGCGCTTACCGTTTATATCCTGTCGAAAATCGGAACATTCCTTTTTCGGGCTGGGGGTTCTTCCAGACAATTTCGTTCGCAACAACCCGGGCCCACCGATGGCGATATCCATGTTGATCCAGCCACCCGAAAAGGACGAAAAGGCACCAATATTAAGGGCGGTGATTATGTCGATTATGAAGAAGTGAAATAGGTTCTCCCTGCCATTTCCTTTTCCGATTTTGTTTATTAATTTCATTTTGTGAAAAAAGCATGGATAACCCTTATCCTACTAACTGGCGTAAGCAGTGCATTAATTGGCCAGACTTACCAGAAACGCCTTGCCCTGGTCATCGGGAATTCGAATTATAAGAATGGAGGAACCTTAAAAAACCCGGTCAATGATGCCCGGGCCATAGCCAGCACCCTTGAATCATTTGGATTTCAAGTCTTGAAGCATGAAAACGTGGACGAGGCTGAAATGAAAAAGGCCATAAATGATTTTGGTCAAAAACTGCGAGGTTACGAGGTGGGCATCTTCTATTACGCAGGCCATGGAATTCAATCAAAAGGGATCAATTATATGATTCCCACCGAAGCCAGCCTGGAAAGCGAGGAACAAATTGAATTTGACTGTGTGGCGGCAGACCGTGTTCTGGCATTTATGGAAACGGCTGCGACGAAAGTAAATGTGATTATCATGGATGCCTGCCGAAATAATCCATTTGAGCGAAGCTGGCACAGAAGCGCCAACGGCAACGGGCTTGCCATGATGAACGCGTTTAGCGGATCCCTGATTGCCTATGCCACTTCTCCCGGGAGGGTTGCTTCGGATGGCGAAAGTTCCAATGGACTATATACCAGCGCATTATTGAAGTTCATGAGGAACCCGTCACTGACCATCGAGCAGGTATTCAAACAGGTTCGAAATGAAGTGAGCGAAAAATCAGGCGGAGCGCAGGTACCCTGGGAAACGACATCGCTCACCGGCAAGGACTTTTATTTTACTCCCAAAGCCGGGTCTGAACCGGTTGCATCTAACGACACTCCTTCATCCCCTGAAAAGTCGATGGTTGCCAGAAAGACCAACGTCACGGTAACCCCTGAAAACAAGTCGCGCTCAGAGATCTTTTTCAAGCTTGGAAAAGCCAGCTATGATGCAGTAAAGGATTCGAAAGCCATTGAAGAATTTTCCAAGGCAATTGATTTGAATCCATCCTATGCGGATGCTTATTATTGGCGTGGAAACGCGTACTATAACCTGCAGGATTATGACAAAGCAAAGGACGATTACAGCGCTGCCATTGACCTGAATCCGGGTTTTTCAGAAGCCTATTACTGGAGAGGCAACGCCAACTTTGCTGTTAAGCAGGACAATGCAGCCCTGGAAGATTTTACCCGTGCCATCAAATTGAATCCTGCCTATGCGGAGGCTTACTACTGGCGAGGCCGCACCAACTATGAACTTATCCAGGATGCCAAGGCGATGGAAGATTTTAAGAAAAGTATCCAACTTAAGCCAGACTATGCCGACGCTCACTACTGGAAAGGGCGGGTAAACTATTCACTGAAAGACTTTAACCGGGCTATTGAAGACTTCACCAGGACCATTGAGTTGAAATCCAATTTTGCGGATGTCTTCTACTGGCGCGCGAACGCGAAATTCTCTTTGAAAATGGACAAGGAAGCAATCGAGGATTTTACGAAATCTATCCAGTTAAAAGCCGATTACGCGGAAGCTTATTTTTACCGTGGAAAAGTTGAGTATACCCTCAAGATGGATGATCAGGCGCTGCAGGATTTCATCAAAGCAACCGAACTAAAAGCCAACTACGCCGACGCTATTTACTGGAGCGGAATGACGAAGTATGTAGGCACAAAATATGAGGATGCCATTGCCTATTTTTCAAAAGCGATTGACATCAATCCTCAGATGTCGGATGCGTATTACTACCGGGCAAATTCCAGGTATGTACTAAAGCAGGATAATGAGGCGCTCGCGGATTTCAGCAAGACCATTGAACTGAAACCTTTTGCCGATGCATATTATTGGAGGGGCGTTGTCTACTATGCACTGAAGAACTATAGTGAAGCTGCCATTGACTTTACCTCTGCCATCGAGTTGGATCCTGCCGGACCATTGGCATATAAATATTATTATATGCGCGGCAATTCATTTTTTGTCCTGCAAATGGATCAGGATAATATCAATGACCAGAACAAGAGCATTGAAAAAAAGCCGGATTATGCGGAGTCCTGGTATTTGAGGGGATGCTCCCGGTTTTATTTGGGCCAAACCAATCCTGCGCTGACAGACATCAACAAAGCCATCGAACTCGACCCCTCCAATACCAA
>JBGPGZ010000351.1:0-4988 GCA_041484175.1 Cyclobacteriaceae bacterium
CATCCATTTTGATCAGTTCCGGTTTGTAATCAAATAACTCTAATTGAGAGGGCGCCCCCGCCATGTGTAAATAGATAACACTCTTCGCTCTTCCGGGGAAGGGAGGCATCTTTGGCAGCAGCGGATGCGCCGGGTCAAAAAAAGCACTGGTGGAAGATGATTTGGTTCCACATCCTCCGAACATTGATCCCAGCGCCAGCGCACCGAGGCCCATCGCGCTCTCTTTCAGGAAGTGCCGCCGGGTGTTCTTCCCCATGACAGTTTCCTGTGCTTCTTTAACCAGCCGCTGATTGTGCAATTCTTTTTGAGCCATCGATCAGTTCTTTGTTACCAGTTCGTCCAAATTCAAAAGCGCATTTGCCACAACCGTCAACGCTGCCGTTTCAGGTTTTGCCCCGGTATCCGGGTTTCCCATCATCTCTGATATTTTAGCGGTATTATCCTTGAATTGCAGGAATGCGGTGTTATACAATTGCATCAACGCCTGCAGGCTCCGATCATCAATAGTACGAAGTGTCGCCAGTTCGAATCCCCGGCCGATTTGCTTCTTCACATCGTTACCGGCTTCCTTTTGCATTCGCCTGGCAAAGTGTCTTGCCATATCAACATAGGCGGAGTCATTCAAGGTGGCGAGGGCCTGCAGTGGTGTGTTGGTCCGGATGCGGCGCGAAGAACAAACCTCACGCGATACGCCATCGAATGCGACCATGGAGGGATAGGAGGCAGAGCGTTTCCAGTAGGTGTACAATGCCCTGCGGTACTGGTCCTCCCCCTTACTCTTTGTCCATCTTGCGTCATTATAAGGTGTGGTCCAGATGCCTTGAGGCTGATAGGGAAACACACTGGGGCCATACATTTTATTACTCATCAACCCGCTGACGCACAACGCCTGGTCGCGGATTTGTTCCGCTGATAACCGCACTCGCGGACCCCTCGCATAAAATTTGTTATTCGGATCTTTCAGCAATAGATCCGGTGTAACTTTAGAATCTTGCCGGTAAGTGGCGCTCATCACCATTGTGCGGACTAACTTCTTCACACTCCAGTCAGCCTGCTCCATAAAATGATAGCTTAGCCAGTCCAGCAATTCGACATGCGTCGGAGGAATGCCCTGCGAGCCTAAGTCTTCAAGGGTTTCCGCAAGGCCTGTCCCAAAGAGCTGCTCCCAAAGACGGTTCACCATGGTCCTGGCCGTCAGCGGATTTTGCCGGGAGGTCAACCACATCGCCAAACCCAGGCGATTTCGCGGAGCGCCCTCGGGAAAAGGATTCAGTGATTGCGGGACATCGGGCTCTACTTTATTTCCTTTTACCATCCAATTGCCGCGTTCAAATACATGGGATACCCGTCGCATATCGGCAGGATTTTCTACCATCACCGGAGTAGTCGGCACTTTTGCATTCAGCAATTTCCAGTAATCACTTTTCATATTCGAATAACCCGGATTTTTCTTGCCTGGAAAATCTTGTGTAAAGGCGAACCATTCAAAGATGACTCCGCTGTCGTCAAACTTTTTAAGGTTGTTGTTGGTATAAGTAAAGTAAAGATGGTGTATGCCGTTCACGGGTTTCAGATCGGCCTCGGCCATCTTGAACTCCTTGGTCTCCCCCAATGGAATTGCGGCAATCACATCACCGTCGGCTTGATCAATATGAATTTTCCATAAGCCCCCGCCGACTATTCCAAAATACCGGAAGATGAGATGATCCTTGTTGCTTAGATCGATATTTTTCAAACGGCACACGGCATTATTGTGAAGATCGGCCTGATGCGAACTGCTCAGCTCACTGCGGATAAAACTATCGCACTTTCCGGAAAAGTAAGCGGGCTGCCACGTTTTCAAAAAAGTATAACTCACTTTTGCGGTTTGTTCAGATGCATTCTGTTTTATCCAATTCACAACCTTTGACAATTTTAGGGAATCATCATAATGGCGCAACAAAGGGTAGTCGGGTCCCGTGTCCTCGTCGCGCGTATTATTGAAAAAAGCCAAAAACTTATAAAATTCATCGTGCTTGAATGGATCGTAAGGATGGCTATGGCACTGTACGCAACTAAAGGTTGTGCCCATCACAGCCGCCCACGTGGTATTAACCCTGTCAACAACGGCAGCAGTCCTGAACTCCTCGTTGTCCGTCCCTCCCTCATCGTTCGTCATGGAGTTGCGATGAAAGGCAGTAGCAATGTATTGTGCATCGGTGGCATCCGGCATCAGGTCACCCGCCAATTGTTCTGTCAGAAACCGGTCGTACGGTTTATCTTCATTGAACGCATGGATCAGCCAATCCCGGTATTTCCAGATCGTTCTGCCACGGTCTGCTTCATAACCCTTGGTGTCGGCATATCTTGCCAGGTCCATCCATAAGGCGGCCCACTTCTCGCCATAGTGAGGTGAGACGAGTAAGGAATCAACCAGATCATCGTATGCGTGATCGCTGTTGTCATGCAAGAATCGACTGGCAAGATTGTCTGGTGGCGGCAAGCCAATGATGTCCAGGCTTACTCTTCGCAACAATGTTTGCTTTTCAGCCTCGGCGGATGCTTCAATGCCCTGCTCTTTTATTTTTTGTTCGATAAAATAATCAATTGGGTTTTTAGCCCATTGGCTTTTTGAAGGGAGGAGACCAAAAAAAGTCCTTTCCCCGGGAATAGGAACCTCTTTAACCGGAACATATGCCCAGTGCTCACCCCAGCGGGCTCCTTCGTTTATCCATCGCCGCAAAATGTCAATGTCCTTTTTGCTAAGGGGTTCATGCCGGTATGGCATTCTGTCTTCCGGGTCTTCCAGCGTGATGCGTCTGATCATTTCGCTGTGGTCTGGATCACCCGGAATAATTGCAAATTTGCCCGATTTGGTTTTTGCCAGGGCCTCTTCGCGAAAAAGTAAACTGAATCCTGCCTTTTGCCTTACTCCCCCGTGACAGGTAATGCAGTTTTTGTTGATGATTGGCTTTACCTCCGTGGTGAAATCAACAGCCTTGCGATCAGACAGGAATACCAGGACCAGCGCAATGGCAACCAGCATTGATACAACCAACCATTTCACGCCTGAAGCCTTCATTAGATACCAATTAGGTGAATTTAGGGCTTGACACGCTGAATAACGCCACAGCCTCCTACAAATCTAACCCTCATTTACTGTAAATAATAATAAGACCGACTGCAATCAAAAACAAAATGGACTGTTTATTTGAGCTTCATCAGGTAGGAAAAAAGATCGCGAATTTGCTGGTCCGTCAATCCATCAAGCAGCCGCTCGGGCATCAATGAAGTTTTCTGTGCTTGCAAGTCCTTAATCTGGTCAGTTGGAATGGTTATTTTCTCACTTCCAGGTTGTAGAATCGTAATGGTGTTTCTACTGCGTCCCGAAATAGTCCCCACCAGCATACGCCCATCAATCGTGGTTATCTGATAATAAACATAATCCTCCCGAATGTCCACATTTGGATCTACGATATGGAGCAATAAATAATTTAGATTGCTCCTGTCATAACCAGTTAGGTCTGGACCCAGGATGCCACCCTTGTTGAACAGGCGATGGCAGCTTCCGCATGTGTTTATGAATATGGTAAGACCTGCTGTCGGATCTCCTTTTCCTGATTTAACCAGTTTTGAAACCTGAACGATTCGCTCGTTTTTTTCGGAAGAGGTTGCCAGTCTTACCTCTGGCCACAGCCGCTCCAGGGTCCTGCTGATAGCCGAATCATTAAGCAACTGAAGCCTGCGAACGATTTGAGGCGGCACATCCTCTTTCCTTATTTGTTTTGTATTGTCAATTGCATTCAAGAGTTGACGAGCCCAGCCAATGCGGCTTGCAAATAAGGACAAAGCAAACTCCCGTACTTCCAGGTCGGATCGAAGCCTATCCGGGTATGCCTGGGCGATTTGAAGACCGATCTCTCCATCACTGTAGTGTTGTAAAGCCTGGAGAGCCGTTTGCTTGATCGCGCCTGAAGATCGATTGCTTCTTACGAGATCAAGTAAAACGGGAACAGCTCTCGGCTGATTAATTTCTCCTAATATTCGGATGCAGGTTAATCGCTTACCAATTTCCTGCTGATCATCAGCAATGATAGCAAGTGCCTGACCCAGGGCTTGTTTCTTCCCCTGACGCAAATCAAGTGCGAGGGACTCTTCTTTAAACTCATCTTTATACGGGGCCAGTGCCGTTACCAGATCCGGAGGTAGTTTTATAAGATCTGAACCGCGAAGACCTTCTTGCAAACCACCGATAAGCAATTTTGCGTGCTTGAGCGATGGGGCGAGTTTAATTAGTCGTGCGCAGGCAGTAAAATTTGCCTGGCCACCTTCCATGGAATAGCGTTGCATGAGTCGTTGCAGGATCACTTGCTTTACTGTTGGCCTATTCCATATGGCAGGATCTTCGAAAATTGCAAGTACCGACTCCCTGTCGGTTTCGGCCTTTGATTCCATGGCCCACCAAATCAACAGTGGAATGTCGGGATCAGCGGAATCATCGTGATTTTTTAAGAGACTCTTAATGATAGGAAGTGCATCAGAACCCGGCAGTCTTTTTGCCGTGCATGCAAGTTGACTCCTGACTTCCGGGTGCGGTTCTGTGGAAGCCATCTTGATAAGCTGTTGTGAAATTGCCGCGGAAACGCTGTGGGCATCACCGGACAGCCGGACTCCCCACATCCTGACAAAAGGGTCCTTGTGGGTAAGGGCAATTTTAGCTACAACATCGTCAAATCCTCCGCTGATATTTATGGCCCAAAGTGATTCCAACGCAAACTGGCAAGTATCGGACCGCAAGCAGCGCATGAGTTTGGGAATAATCGCCCTGTCATGGCGATCTCCGAATTGCCGGATCGCCTGCTGACGAAACCATTTGTTATGATGAGAAAGTAATGGTATGAGCTGCTCATTGGAGTAAGTACTTAGGTCAAATTTTTGAAGCGCCCCTTTGACATTTTTGTTGCGAAGCCTGTAAACGCGCCCGTTGGATTTATCCCAGGTATCATGAG